>JBDGSF010000001.1:0-5721 GCA_042217675.1 Candidatus Nanohaloarchaea archaeon
TCGAGAAACCGTTCGGCTCGAATGTTTTAGTTTCTCCCATTGTATATTTGAGGAGTTTGTTCTGCGACTGCTAATAATGGAGACAGTAAAGAAGAAAGAAGAAAGGTTTTTTCAGGCCTTCGCGGTTTCTTTGACGGTTTTGTTGGGTAGGCAGTTTTTGTGGCAGTATCCTTCTTGCGTTCTCAGGTATTTTTGGTTTGAGTAGACTCTGTCGCCGCAGACCGCGCATTGGCCTAGTTTTGTATTTATCTGTTTCAGAAGCACCCCTTCCCCTCCGGGATTAAGGTTTTGGGAAGGGAGGCTATTAAGGAAAGCGGTTCTGGAGTGATTGTTTTACTCCGCAAGTTTTAGAAAGTAAGAATGGAGACACTGGCGGTAGGATTAACGTGATTCCAGTGCCGATACCACTTTCTTCACGCCGAGGATGTAGGCGTTTTCTCGATTGGTTTCTCCTCTGCTTTCGGACTTGAACTCTCTGTAAGCGGCAAGGATGTTTTCTCTGAGTTTCTCCAGTACTTTCTCTCTGGGCCAGTACTCTCCTGTACGGTTCTGAACCCATTCGTAGTAACTGACCGTTACTCCGCCTGAGTTCGCCAGCACATCTGGAATCACTTCCACCTCGTTTCTCTCAAGGATTTGATCTGCTTCAGAGGTTGTAGGCCCGTTAGCAATCTCCACTACGTAATCTGCTGCGATATCGTCCGCGTTCTCCTCTGTGATAACACCTTGAATAGCTGCTGGAACTAGGAAGTCAACTTCGAGGCTGAAGAACTCATCTATGGAAATCTCGTCTCCCAGGCCTGATAATTTGCCTTCCTCTTCCTTTCTTTTCTCAAGCTCAGAATAGGTGAGGCCTTCACTTTTGTACGCTACCCCGGAGGAATCAGCTACCGCTACAACATCGAAACCGTTTCTATCCAGGTACTCCACAGCCGGTGCTGCAGCGTTTCCAAATCCCTGTACTGCGACGGTAGGATTTTCCATGTCTTCTTCCTCAGCTATTCTCTCGATTATGTACGCGGCACCGTATCCTGTTGCGTCGTCTCTTCCCTTGCTTCCAAAGGCTTCCACAGGTTTTCCTGTTATGACTCCTGGCTTCTGCTCTCCCTTGATCTTGGAGTATTCATCCATCATCCAGGCCATGTGCTTGCTGGATGTGTTCATGTCTGGCGCTGGTACATCTTTGTCAGGGCCTATAAATTCCTGTATCGAGTTGATGTAGTTTTCTGAAAGCTTTTTCTCCTCTGCTTCGGAAAGCTCTGAAGGATCTGCTTTAACCCCTCCCTTGGCGCCTCCGTAAGGAATTCCTGCTATAGCGGTCTTCAAAGTCATCCAGGTTGACAAGGCCTTGACCTCATCTTCGTTGACGTTTTCCGAGAAACGGATTCCTCCTTTGCCAGGTCCTCTGATTGTGGAGTGCTGTGACCTGTAGCCTTTGAAGACCCTGGTCTCTCCAGAATCCATTTCTACAGGGATTTCTACCTCGACAAATCTTTCCGGGTTCCTCAGTCTTTCAAAGTAGTTTTCTCTACCTATTTTTTCCAGCGCTGACTTTAGAGTGTTGCGGGCGTCCTCAAGTTCTGACATCTTTACTCACTGCTGGATTTTCTGTCTTTTACGTATTCAGATGCGTTCAGTGCGGCCTGTGTTCCCTGGCCTGCGGAGACTGAAAGCTGCTGCACTCCTTTATCGGTGACGTCTCCTGCGGCGTAAAGGCCTTCTACCGAGGTTTCTCGTTCTGTGTTGGCTTTGATGTAGCCTGAGTCGTTTTTCTCGCATTGGTCACAGATATCGGAGTTTGGAACAGTTCCTATCTCAATGAATGCGCCTGGAACCTCCAGTCTCCTGGTTTCTCCATCCTGCTCGTATTCAACTCCTTCCAGAAGCTGGTCTCCGTAGAACTTCTTAGTGGTTGCGCCTCTGAGAACCTCTACGTTGTCGGCTTCCTTCAGTTTCTCGATTGTTACGTGTTCCCCTGTCAGGTTTCCTGATCTGCTGAACAGGTAGACTTTTTCCGCGATATCGGACATGTAGACTGCGGCCTCTGTTCCTGCGTAGCCGCCTCCAATCACAGCTACTTCGTCTCCCTGGTAGAGAGGGCCGTCGCATACCGAGCAGTAGGCGACTCCTTTGTTCAGGAATTCTTCTTCTCCAGGAATACCAAGCTTTCTCCTATGGCCTCCTGTCGCAACTATAACTGAATAGGCCTCTAACTCTGTTCCGTCTTCAAGTTCAACTGTGAAGATACCGTTTTTCTTGGTTACTGAGGTAGCTTTCTGGCCTGTTACTTCGTTAACGTCGTATTCTCTCATGTGTTCCTTGAATCTGTCCGCTAGATCAGGGCCTGAGATGCTTTTGATTCCTAGGTAGTTTTCTACAGTGTCTGTATCGGTGATCTGGCCGCCGTAGGAGTCTGCTACTATTGTTACGTCCATGCCGCTTCTGTATCCGTAGATTGCGGCGGACATGGCTGCTGCTCCTCCGCCTACAATTACAAGGTCTTCTGGTTCTGTCATTTTTATCGGGCCTCCTCTATTTTTTCTTCGATTTTGTCAGGTCTATAGCCTACTACGGCTTCGTCGCCGATAAATGTTTGAGGTACTCCTCTCTGACCTGTCTTCATTATCATTTCTCGTGCTTTCTCCTGGTCTTCTGCCACGTTGTGTTCCTCGAATTCGTAGTTGTTGTTTTTGAGCCATTTCTTTACTTTGGCGCAGTACGGGCACTGAGGGGTCGTAAACACCTGAATTTCTGCCGACATAGTTTGTGTAACGAACTTGAACTTTTATAACATCTTTTTCTTATAGTTCGTTAAGGGCCTCAAGTTTCTCCTTCTTCCATTCTTCCATCCTGTCCTTGATCTCTTTTTTAAGCGCTTCTGTGTCTGGAACTGAGTAGACGTAGTATCGTCCTCTCTTTCCTTCTTCTACTACTCGTTCCCTTTCTACCAGGCCTGCGGTCCTGAGTTTTGACAGGTATCTCTGGATAGTGGACCGGTCTTTTCCCAGTTCTTCAGCGATTTCAGAGGCCCGGGCTTCGTGGTCGCAGAGATAGTACATGACCTCGGTTTCAGCGCTGGAGAGGTTGTATAACACCTTCAAGAGCTGTTTGATTTCTAGAGGACATTCCATGCTGAAAGCTTTGTTAGTAACCTGTAAAAAACCTCAGTAAGAGAAAGAAGAGAAGAAGGTGGTAGGAAATGTTGATGGTTCTAGTTAATCTCCAGGGTCAGATGTGTTGAGTGCTGAAGGTTGTCGCTGACAGGGCAGCGTCCCTCGGCTTCTTCCAGAATCGCTTTCTCTGTTTCTTCGTCTGCATCGGTCTCGATGACTGCATCGACTTCGATGCCTTCGAATCCAGGCCTTTTATCTGACTCTGCGTTTTCAAATCCTTCAAGGTCTACGCCGCCTGAAACGTTTATCTCCAGTTCCTTTACTTCGACGTCTTTCTCGTTGGCGACTTTGTGGGTTGTTACGTTTAGGCAGCCTGCGAGAGCTGTGAACATATATTCCAGAGGGTTTGGGCCTTTGTTTTTTCCTCCGAAGTTTTCTGGTTCGTCAACTGTCAGTTTGTGATCTCTGACTGATACTTCCAGTTCTGTATGGCTTTCTGCCTCTGAGTCTATTTCAACGTGTAGTTCGTTAGACATTGTTTTTGTCACCTGTGAAGTTTATAAAGAAATATAGCTTTCTGGTTTTTATAACTGGGCCTGGAGAAGAGTTTGCGAATAGAATAACAGTCTACGCTTCCTAGATAGCTCTAAATCGGTTTAGGCTGATTTAGCATTGACACCGTATTTTAGAGAACTGTTTAATCGAATTAGAGGTTGTCAAGTGCAGGTCTGTAAAGGTTATAAGACAGTCTGTCGCTTCTACTTGATTCTGGCCTTTTCCTTGCTTCCTTCTTCCAGGTTTTTCTGACCCCATTCCATCATATCTTCAACCAGAGGCACAACCTTTTCTCCCAGGTCTGTAAGACTGTAAACAGTTTTCACAGGTTTCTCGTTCTTTACTTCTCTTTCGACAAGGCCTTGTTCCTGCATTCTCTCCAGGTTATCGCTGAGAGTCTTATTTGTTATTCCGCCCACTTCTTTCTTGATTTCAGAAAATCTGAGGCCTTGATTCCCTCCTATATGGTATATTATTGCGGGAACCCATTTGTGCCCCACTATCTTTGAAGTGGACTTAAGTGCGCACCACTCGTCTCCCTTACACCAGACAGGTATCTTATCGCTCATGGTATATGACCTGAAACCTAGTATCTAAAAGTTAACTCTGAGTTTAAATATCTTTCAAATATCTTGTATAGGTATGAAACTTGGTTATAGATTTACCGGTTTTATAAGAAAGCTGACCAGAAAGAATTGTATAGGTGAGAAACCATGACGGAAGAAAACCAGGATGAAGGAATTGAAATTGAGCTATCAACCAACCAGGCCATAGGCCTTTCACTTGTCATAGGCCTTGTAATCGGAGGGATCGGAGGATTTGCAGGAGCCAATATAATGGCGCCTACCAGTCAACAGTCTCCCTCGGATTCTACGGGTTCACAGGATCTCAGTCCGGAGGAGACTTTCCGGCAGATCTCAAATGATCTAGGCCTTAACACTGACAAGATCATGCAGTGTTACAAGAGTTCAGAGAATAAGGAGGCAGAGAAGGATAGAGCCAGTATAGCAAATGAAGTAGGTAATATTGGCACTCCTACGTTCTTTGTAGGTAATAGGCAGAAAGGCTTTATAGAGATCACTGGTGCACAGCCTCTTGGAAGATTTAAAGAAGCTATTAACACCATTCAGCAGGAAAATCCAAACAGTTCTGCAAATGTCAGTCTGGTTAGTCTGGAAGGCATAGAGCTTGAAGGAGAACCAAGTAAAGGACAGGAAGATGCTCCAATCAAGATTCTGGAGTACGACGATTATGGATGTCCTTTCTGCTCTGAGTGGAATGGCTACGATGCATCAAGCAGGATACCTATCAATAAGCTGGAAGTAGCAAAAAGCCTTGAGAAACAGTATGTGGATACAGGACAGGTAGAACTTATTGTCAAAGACCTGCCGGTCCCACAGCTCCATCCAAACAGTCCAAAGGCGCACAAAGTAGCGAACTGCGTTTACAAATACGCAGAGGACAGCTACTTTGAATTTGGAGATGAACTGTTCAAGAGAAGAGAGAAATGGATGGCAAGATAGCATGACTGTCTCGATCAAGATCCAAGGTAGTTGGATCAATGATCTCATTCAAGGCCTTAAAGGCTCAATTTCAAACAAATGGAGGAAGGCAAGCACTCTGACTGTAGGGGTTTCAGCCTTCCTTCTCACAGTTTTTTCTTCAAACCCTGGGTACTCAATGCAGATGCTCTCTTCAGGCCTCAAGTACTGGGGAATCGCGTTTGCCACCAGTTTTACAGGAGTGCTGATGAATATAGGTTATACAGGCCTTATTCTTACGCTGATCTTCTCTATACTTGTAGGAGTAACAATGACAAATACAGTTATACAGTTAAAGATGAACAGGTTAAGTGTTGATGCCTTAGGTGCCTTACCCGGGTTTCTTGCAGGAGGATGCGCATCCTGTGGGGTAGGAGTTCTCTCACTTCTTGGATTTGGAGGTGTACTCGCGTCTCTACCTTTCCAGGGAAACCTTCTTAGAGCAGGAGGCGTAGTACTGCTGGTTGTTATGATAGCCAGGACGGGAAACCCTGACGCATGCAAAATCTGAT
>JBDGSF010000010.1:0-4103 GCA_042217675.1 Candidatus Nanohaloarchaea archaeon
CTGTAGTCCTTGCCTCTGCAGAAATCCCGTGCAAACTCCTTGAAATCAATTTCCAGCGCCGTACAGAGGTCCTGCAGGAACCCGGTTTTTACGTCTCTTTCTCCAAGCTCCAGCTTGGACACCGCTGTCTGAGTTGCTCCTACTTTTTCACCCAGAGAGCATTGAGAATACCCTAAATCTTTTCTCCTCATCTTCAGTTTTTCCCTTCCCTTTTCGGAAATCTTGAAGGAGTTGTAGTACTTCTCCGTATCCAGTATTCTCTCCCGGGAACCGGTTTCCACTCTTTCAGGGAAAAGAAGTTTTTCACCTTCCTCCAACTCCTCGACAGCTTTTTTCTCCAGTCCCGCTGTAAAAACTTCGTGATCACCGGAGCACGTTATATTCTTCCTCGGAAACTTGGTCTCAATCTCATAGACCGTCTTCTCCTCCTCCCACTTATCCACAACCTTGGAGTCCTTCAAACTCATAGACTCAAACTCGGCTGACTTGACACTGTCACCGACCTCAACATCCCCAATCCTCTTCAACCCCCCGTCGGACATATGAACTATTGAATCAGGATCCAGACACTGGCCCCCGGCCCGGGTCTTTCCAGGTACGTTCGAGTCCAAGGTGTAAGCCGTTTTCACGCTGCTTCCCTGAAGGTACCCGATAGCGGCCTCGTTTTTGTCCGCAACGATTAATCCATAGACCCTGTCGTCTACGATCATGTCGCGGAGAGGGTCGAGCACGAACTCTTTATCACACCGGTATCTTCTGGACTCTATAGGTTCTGGCGGTACTACCTCCCAGATCTGGATGTCAGGCCTTCCCTCTCTTTCGGAGACGTTGCCGGCGAAAAATGCGACACCGTTTTCCGGGGTGACGGGTTCTTCCTTGACTCTTCGGCCTATCTTGCTGAGTGCGTCCTGTACGTTGTTCCTCGTCTGTTTGGATTTGATATTCTCGGCCTCGGATTCCTCAGATGTAATGAACTCTGATATCTTTGACATGTCGTAACCTGCGGGAATATACAGTGATACCAACTCCGTGTTTCTCCCGCGGATATCTTCCAGTTTGCTTACCAGCTTCTTCAACTGGTACTTGTTCATCTCCTCATGGTTTTGATCGTTGCTCATGTAGAAAAGAAGAGGCCTGAAATCTTATAATTACTTCAACTCAAAGAAAAAAGAGGTAGGAGAATTGAAGACAGGTTTTTTACTTGACCAGGATTATTGAGTTCTCTGTCTCCAGCATCTCTCCTTCGCCGGTGAATGTCTTCTCTTCCTCAACCTTGAACATCTCCGGTTTCAACAAGTGGCCTCCAGCCTTCAGGTGACCGTCCTCTATCATCCATTCATTGTCCTCCAGGTCTTCCTCTATCTCTGAGACCTCATCGCCGTACTCAGGACCGGCCTTCGCGTAGTCAAGGCTGATCTCCACTATCTGATCTTCGGTTTCTGGTTCTTCTTCAAGAACTTGAAGGTCTTCAATGTGCATGGCCTCTTTGATCGCGTTCTCCATTCCGGAAATGTTTCCGTATACCTCTACCTTCTCAAGCTCCTGGTTCAAGGCCATCTGGTTGTCTGATTTATACTTTCTCAGTGCCGAGATAACTTCCATAGCGGTCTCGCCGGCTTCCAGTTCTGCTTCAATGCCGTATTCTTCAGGCCATTTGGATCTATGGATCGTGTTATTTTCAGCTGATATCTCAGCTTCAGCATCATCCTGCAAGGTTGATGCGGCATGCATCTGGTTCCAGATCTCCTCTGTTATGTGAGGAATAATCGGCGCGAACATTTTGAGTACTGAACGATGGACTTCCTGTAAAGCGTACTGCGCCGAAGCTATCTCTTCATCTGAAAGACGCTGTTTGGAGATCTCCAGGTAGTCATCGCAGAACGTATGCCAGAAGAAATATCTGAGCTTGTCACGAGCCTTTGAGAACTCGTACTCCTCCATATGAGATGTTACCTCTTCTATGGTTCTGTCAAGCTCTGCAAGAATCCACTGGTCAACCTTTTCAAGGCCTTCATGGTCCGTGTCTAGCTTCTCCTCTGACGTAAGTTTGTCAACCAGTTTAGAGGCGTTCCACAGCTTTCGGAGGAGCTTCTCGCCGGAAACAAGGTCTTTCTCCTTCAACGGGAGATCGTCTCCTGGTTTAACTGCGCCAGCCCAGTAACGGGCCGCATCGACAGGATAATTGTCAAGTACTTCCTGAGGAGTGGTGACGTTGCCTCTGGACTTCGACATTTTCTCCCTGTCCTCATCAAGAACATGACCGTGGTTCATTGTTCCGATGAAAGGAGTTTCCCCGGTGTGCTCCACGCTCTTGACAACGGTATGGAAAAGCCAGAAAGAGATGATGTCGTGGCCCTCAGGCCTCAAATCAAACTTGAAAAGCTCAGGCCTCTCCATCTCGTACTCCTCTGTCTCTGGGTTCCAGTGCCAACCCGCGTTGATCAGAGGGGTCAGCGAAGAGGTGGCCCAGGTATCAAATACGTCTTTTTCAGGCCTGAACTCCGTATGTCCGCATTCAGGGCACTCTTCAACTGGAGGTTCGTCCTGTATAGGGTCAACAGGAAGATCTTCCTTGTCAGCGATTACTTCTTCGCCGCATTCCTCGCAGTACCAGACAGGGAAGGGAATCCCTGAATCCCGTTGACGGGAGATACACCAGTCCCATTGAAGGCCTTCAATCCAGTTCTTATACCGCGTAAACATTTTCTCAGGGTACCATTCCATTTCCTTCCCGGCTTCCAGGTATTTCTCTTTGTGGTCAAGAAGTTCGACGTACCACTGCTCTGTGACCATGAACTCGATGTCCTCATCACATCGCTCGTGGACCTGGACTGTATGCGTGATTTCCTCGCGGTCAAGCAGGAGGCCTTCGGAGTCCAGGTCTTCAACTATCTCTTCCCTTGCTTCGGTGGTTGAAAGGCCTTCGTATTTTCCGGCTAGTTCGTTCATTGTGCCGTCGCGGTTGATCGCTACCCGTAGATCAAGGTCGTGGGCCTGGTACCATTCGATATCGGTCTGGTCTCCGAACGTGCTGCACATGACGATTCCTGACCCTGTATCCATATCAACCCTTTCATCTTCCAGTATAGGTACCTCGTAGTCGAAAAGCGGAACCTCTGCTTTCTCCCCGACTAGATGCGAGTTAGAGTCATCCTCGGGGTGTACGAATAATGCAACGGTTGCCGGAATGAGTTCAGGCCTTGTTGTGGAGATAACTACGGAGCCGTTGCCTGTGGCCAGAGGGAACTCTACATCGTTGAAGTGCGAGCCTCTTTCTGCGTCCTCTGTTTCAACCTGAGAGATAGCAGTCTCACATTCCGGACACCAGATTGCCGGACCTTTCTCACGGTATTCGCGGCCTTGCTCGTATAGATCAATAAAGGAGAGCTGGCTTATTTCCTGCACTTCCGGGTCGATGGTCTTGTAAGTATTGTTCCAGTCCATCGAGAAGGCAAACTCCTTCATGATGTCCTCGAAGTCCTGTTCGTATTCTGTGCATACTTCCCTGACCTTCTTCTGGAATTCTCTTCTCTTGAAGTCTTGGTGTTTGATACCAAGCTCTTTCTCAGTCAGTCTTTCCGAGGCAATCCCGTTATTGTCATATCCGAATGGGAAGAACACGTCTTTACCCTGCATACGTTTGAAACGGGCCTGGAAATCTGTCAACGTGTTGCCATAGGTGTGGCCGAAGTGCAGGTCTCCGGACACGGTAGGAGGCGGTGTATCGATTGAGAAAACTTCTCCTTCGCCTCCTTTGTATCTATAGGTATTGTTTTCCTCCCATTTTTCCTGCCATTTCTCTTCAATCCTGTCAGCGTCGTACTCTCCTTCCATCAATGTTTAAACCTCATAGAAAACCGTTCTCGAGAAGATTTAAATCCATTTTTCAAAGAGAAAGCGCTGTGAAAAGATAGTTCAAGGCCTGAAATGTGTCGTCTCTGGCCGTACAAAACGGCCACCCGTAGTTGTTGAAGACATGATTCTTGTATTAAGATCTAATCTTATAATTTTGTCGGCAATCTAGAAGCTCTCAAGTGATTTATTTCCAGGAAACTCCATACCATCTTCTGCAAATATAACTTTTCCATCAATTTTTTCCTGGA
>JBDGSF010000011.1:0-1830 GCA_042217675.1 Candidatus Nanohaloarchaea archaeon
CTTGACGTTCTGGGTCATTGAGGAGCCTAGTTTTACCTGCCCGCTCTCCACACTTGTCAACTCGTATTCCTCTCCGAGTAGTGTAATTGTATCGTTAACTGAGAAGCCAGGGCTGTACTTTACACTGTAGGTGATATCTCCTGAACTGAAGTGTACCTGGGCCTCTGTCTCGTTTACCTGAGAGTCAACGTTGAAGTCTGCGGATTCCGTAACGAATACATCGTTTCCATCGTCGTCTTCAACTGTTTTACGGACGAATCCTGTGTAGTCAGATGCATCGATTGAAGGTCCGTAGTTCTGCGTTCTGATGTCTGTCTCGGATTGTTCTCCGTTTACTGCTCCTGCTGTTCCTTCTACTGTTTCCGTGGAGAAGGCCTGGTTTCCTAGGCTTCCGGCGATATCGATGGCGGATACTATGTCTGCGGGTTTTCCGTCGGTTCCTACCACGACGGATGCGTCTATGTTTCCGTTGTCGTCTACAAATGGTTGAGGGTAATCATCTAACGTGTAGCTGGATCCACTGGACCCGCTCTGAGCGGCTACGAGACCGGCACCGGTCAAGGTCGCTCCGACAAGCAGTGCGGAACCTGCTACAGCTTTTCCGTATGATTTAAGCTTCTTGATCTTTTTCATTGGTGAATTCACCGAACTGCGTTTTAGAAAGGCCTTCTCCCTGTTTCAAAAGTAGTATAGGCGGTGCTGCATGCAGACAGGTTTTGAAGGCCTTTCTGGTTGGCTGTTCTTGAAGTATAATTGGTCTGGACTTGTTAAAAAAGAATCGGATTTTTAATTGTGTCTGTTTGTCTTAACTTTCAGGTATAGTTCAGGCTGCCGGGACATACTCTGCCTCCTCTTTGACGTGGTTGAGTTCGTTTCGGAGATCGGAGGCTATAACCAGGTCAACTTCTCTGTCGAAAAGATCCTCCAGAAACAGTTTCAGGCCCATATAGTTGTCGAAACTGTTCTCCTCGAGCTCCACGATAAAGTCTACGTCGCTCTCCTCGGTTTCAGCTCCGTGGATAAAAGAACCAAAAAGACCTATTCTCTCTACTTCTAACTGTTTCAGTTTCTCCTGATTGGCTTCAAGTTCTTCAAGGATTCTCTCCTTGCTTAATCCCATATCAGTTATAGGTGGTGTTGGAAATTTTTACAGTTAACCCTTAAGGCCTGTACTTCATTCTGAGTTCTTTGAAGGCCTTTGTCGCGGATTCTGTCATCAGTACTGCGCCGAAGGAGATCACGAAGAGCGAGAGCATGGTTCCTTTAACCGTGGGAAGAGAGTTTCCCTGAAGTTTGAACAGCGAGTCCATCAAGGAGAAAAGCCCGATAACGATAACTGCCAGGCCTGAGACATCGGTCAATGTCTTATCCAGGTTCATAAGTTCTTTATTCTCTGTAGGCTTTTTACTAACTTTCTTCAGCTTGTTCTTTGTCCAGTTCTTCCAGCGATTGTTTGGAAGTTGCCTTGAAGCTATAATCCATGTTCTAACCCTCGATTCCTAATGCTTCCTTGACTTCTTCAGGACTGTATTCCTCGTCAGTTTCTCTGGCTTCAGCTATACGTTTCTGAGCCTCTACAGATAGCTGTCTGTACTCAATCTTGTCTCTTTCATCCAATAGCCTTCTAACCGCATCTCGAATGAACTCGGACTTTGACTTGTAACGGCCTTTTCCAACCTCTGAATCTATTTCTCTTTCAAGACCCTCAGGCAAATCAACACTCATCGTCATAACAAGATAATATTGTGTGGCTACTAATTTATTACTTACTGGTTTGGACTCTCCGGGATTTGAACCCGGGGCCTCCTGCTATTTCGGAAGTGGTTCCAT
>JBDGSF010000012.1:0-16215 GCA_042217675.1 Candidatus Nanohaloarchaea archaeon
CATGTTCTTCTAATTGCTCAATTGAGGCCGCTCTGAAGGTGTCTCCCGCACCCATAACGACACCTCTATCGCTTAGCTTGTTAGCGATCTTAGCCACACTAGTGGTTTTTCCTGATCCATTGAAGCCAACAAAGAACACTACTGGAGGATCTTCAGCCTCGTCCAGTCTCTGTTCAAGGTCAAAGCTGTCGTCAAGTAATTCCATAAGGACTTCCTTCATAGCCTCTTCAACCGTTTCCTGAACCTTGCTCCGGCTGACTTCCTGGCCAAGAAGCTCTTCACGCAGTTCCTCCTCTATGGCCTCTGCCGCCTCCAGAGATACATTGTTCTGCAGAAGCTTAAGTCTGAGATCTTCGAGAAGTGGATTAAGTGTGTCTTCATCCAGTTCTTTCTCTGCAACCTTGCTTTTTACACTGGATGAGAAGTCCTTGACCGAGTCCTTGAATTTTTCTAGCATCGTAATTCAGTTAAAGAGAAAAATATGTGAGGAAGTTTTTATTCTTCCTGCTGGGCCTGTTGCTGTTGTTGCTGGAGCTGCATCTGGATCTGCTGGAGCTGCTGTTGAACCTGCTGCAGGTTCTGCTCTAGCTGGCTCTGTGTCTCTTCCAGGTTCTCTCTCTTCTCTTCCAGGGCCTCGACTGCGCCTTCGCGGTCTTTCTCCTGGTGTGTTCCACCGCCGATGTTGACCATTACTTTCTCGGTATCCTTCAGTTCGGCCTTTACGTATGCGGCCTCTCCTACAGGTGCGAGGATCTCGCTTCCTTCTTCAGCATCTTCAAGGCCTTCTACTCCTTCAATACTCTGTTTTATTTCTTCTGTTTTCTCTTCTACTTCTTCCATGTAGTCCTGAATCTGCTCCATCTGCTGCTGGAGCTGCTGGTACTTTTGCATCTGCTCTTGTTGGTTTGGCATAGTATTCACTCTTTTTCTTCAACGTCTTCAATACTGATTTTTCCTCTAGTAATAGAATGCTCGCTGCCGAGTTCTGCGTAAAGCTTCTCTTCAGCGTGTGACTCGGACTCTGCCTCGACTTCTCTCTCAAAGCCGTGAGTGCTTCGCCCGAGATTTATCTCTCCTGAAAATGTGTAGACAGTCATACAAAAGGTAGAAACCGACGAACTTTTTAAACCTAATACCGGCGAGAAACTCAGAGGCCTTCCAGTTTCTCCAGTACCTTGAACTTTCTGTGGAACTGATGCATCTCTTCACGGGCTATCTCACTGTAGCCGAGGAAGCTCTCTACGTCACTCAAGGCCTTCAGAGAGGTTAAGTCTATCTTTTGTTCGGACTTCTTGAGTTCGTCCAGTCTCTTGTTGAGGTCTTTGACGTGTTCCTCATCTTTTGAAACATCTTTCACCCGGACTATCTCGTTGGCTGCTTTTCTCAGTCTTTCATCCCATTTCCTGAGCTCTGAGGAGAAATCCTCCTGAAGCCTGGAGGAAAAAGTTTTCAGAGAGTCTATATCGGAGTCTGTCACGGTGACAACGGTTTTACCGTTTTTACGTTCAACGCTCAAAAGGCCTTCCTGTTCCAGCTCTCTGACCCATTTACGGGCCCGGTTTCTCTTGACTCCTATCGCCCCACATATTTTCTCGAGAGTCTCGGGGGATTTCTTCAGCGCGGTTCGGTAGAAGGTGCTGATTCCGGGATCGGAGAGAAGTTTCTGCTTCTTTTCCACGGTGATGTTTTATACCTGTTTCAATTTAAATCAATTTCATGGTATTCACAGTTCTGTCACACGCACTGACTTTCTCCATGCTTTTTGTAGCCTCGCTTTTCGATCTTGATACCACTGATGTTCCCGATGCTTTCTGTGCTACAGCAGTTCTGGGAGGGATAGGCCTTCACGCTCTGGCCTCTATGCCTTTCCAAATAGGTGTTTTAACACAGTTCTTATCCACGAACGGTTTGCTGTCAGTTTTCAGTTACAGAGGTCTTGCGGCAGTGATTGCAAGTCTTGGTGAGCCGCTTACTTACTCGCTTCTGACAGGGCTATTTTTCTCGGTGCTTGGATGGGGAGCCTACCTTAGAGGTATGTGGGGCGGAGCAGACGCTTTCGCCATGAGCGCTCTCGGTTTCGGAGCTCCCTTCGCCGGAGTTGCCTCGCTTCTAGGCCCCGTGAATCTCTTCATCAATATTTCACTGGTTGGATTTGTCTATGTGATGTCTTTCACCCTTTACAAGAGCTTTCAGAACCCTGAGGTCTGGGAGAAAACCCGGGAAAGAGTTCTGAACGAGAAGAAACGAATAGGCCTTGAATTTGCAGGGGCGATTGTTATCTCAGTACTGCTTTACGCTATGAATGCTCCTGCATTCGTATTCGGAGTATTGTTTGTCTTTATGATCCTGCTTTCTCGTTTCCTGGAAGTAGTCCAGGAGAAGGCCTTTTACAGAACTGTCGGCGTTGAGGATCTTGAACCGGGAGATGTTGCTGCTCCAGGACAGGGCTTTGGAGACAGGATCGTCGGTTTAACCGAAGAGGATATCGATGAGATAGATGGGGAAGAGTTCGAGATCCGTGAAGGGGTTCCGTTTATGCCGGTGTTTGTGATCGCGCTGGTTGTGACTGATGTGTTTGGCGCCGGTCTTTTCCTCTTCTCCAGTCTATTCTGACTGAAGCTTTGAGAGAAGTTTTTCAAGGTAAATGTATATCCGGGAATCCTCTTCCTCCTCCAGTTTCCTGTACCAGGCCATCCACAGAATCATTACAACTGCGGTAAGACCCCATTTCCAGAGAAAGCCGTGGATAACTTCGAAGGATATAACTCCTTTATAGCTCAGGTAGATCGTTGAGGTTACTCTGACAAGGTTGGCAATGTAGATGACTATGAGGCCTGTGAACAGCTCTTTCAGGTGTTTCCTGAACCGTGTTGATGACGCGAATACAAGCGCGGTGTACATCGACATTGATTTCCATCCGAGGCAGTCCTGGGTTATGTAGTACTTGGCGGTGTCGGAGATGAGGTAGATTCCTCTTCTGTGGAAGTCGAGGCCTGTCCAGGACAGTAAAGCGTTTACCTGGCGGGCCAGTGCTGATTGAAGGCTGTACGTGTCGGGGTATATGAAAAGGATTAAGTGGAAGACGGCTCCCGCTATAAGAAGTTTTGAAAGAAAGGCAAGTGTTCTGGCGTATTTTTCCTGTCTTTCAGTGAACACGTTATCTTGACTCCCTGTACTCGTCTATTACTTTACGGAAGTTTTTGGCCTCGGGAAACTCGTCGACAACAGCGTATCTCTCCAGTTCCACGGCATCAACTTCTTCGACGTGGCGGATATTAAAGCCGCGGGCCTCAAGCTCCTCCTTAAGCTCTTTTGACCGTGTCAGCGATTTCTCAGGTACTTCATCGGTTCGATGTGTAACTATCTCGATAAGCTCTCCTCCTTCAGAAAGCTTTTCAAAGGCCTTCTGGTACTGTTCTTCTCTTATCTCTGCTTTCTCCAGTTTTTCCTCTATCTCATCGATTCTTGAGTTCTTCTCCTTTATAATGGCCTCTCTTTTCGTGATTTCCTGTTCTTTCAGCACATCCTGTCGATCCTTTTCCTTCAAACTCTCGATCTTTCCACGGAGCTTGTCGTTCTCCGCTTCCAGCTCTCCTATCTCCGACTTAAGCGAGCTTACCTGCTCTTCCAGGTTCTCAACCTTGTCCCGTAGTCTCTGCTTTTCCGGATCAACAGTTCTTTCAGGCCTTGATTCCTCTACCTTTATTTCTTCCTTCTGATCATCTTCTTCATCGTCTTCAGGCCTTAAAGGTTTGTCTGAGAAGTATCTTTCCGCTACTACAGGTTTTTCCTCCTCCAGTTTGCTTGAGTACTTCTCTATTTTATCTATGGCATCCTGAAGATGGTTGTAAGCGTTTAAAGCTGAAGCAACTGCGTCTCTTTCGTGAGAGTTGTCTCCTTCTCCCAGCTGTTTTTTCCTGTCCTGTTTTAGATCTTTATCAGGTACAAAAGTCTCTGCACCGAGCGATGAAGCTATCTTATCTACCTTTGAAGGCATCTTTTCTTTATCTGACGTTACAACTAGAGGATTCCCTGTATTTACCACCTCACGTATTATTTCGGAAGGAGGGAAATGCTTGCCGCTTTCAAGTAACTGGATTTCCCCATTCAGGTCTACTGCAGCGACTGCAGATGTGCCTCCAGGATCTACTCCAACGATCAACGGTTTCTTAGTCATAGCTCTGGGTTATAAGCTCTCTTATTTCACGGGCTTTTTTGTCTCCTATACCTTGAACGTTTTTAAGCTCCTCTTCTGACGCGTTGAAGACTTTCTCAACTGAGCTGAACTCTTTAAGAAGTCTCTCGGCTATCTTCGTATTAACTCCGGGAAGGCCTGCGACCACGAATTTTATTCTCTCGCTTCTGGTTTTCTGCTGACTGGTTCCTCTGACAGCTACTTCCCTTTCTTTTTCCTCCTGTTCTCTGCGGGCCATCGATTCAAGCATTTCAGCAGTGTCTTTCTCATTCTCAGTCCATACAATCGGAATCCCATAATCCAGAGCGACAGAGGCCATAGCTCCTCTTATAGCATCCGGATCCACGTCTCGGTGGTTGTACAGGTTACGGCCTTCAACCACTATCACCGGGTTGTCGAACTGTTGAAGCTCCTGAACCTGATCAAAAAGCCTCTGATCAATCATCGAGTCCACGAAGTCGGAGGCCTCTTTTCTTTCAACCGCTGTCTTTTTGGATAGAAGGAAATCCGCCACGTCAAGCCTTTTCTTATCTACCTGTATATCTTTACGTGAAAGTTCCTTCGCTATCGAGTTCTCTCTGTCATCCGCCACGACTTTGACACTGGGCGAGTTATCCTCAACCTTTCGGGCCTCTGAACCATCGTAGCTCTGAAGAGTCTGCTGTTCCTGACCAAGATCCTCGTTTTTAAGCTTTTTCAGCACTTTGTTCATGTTCTTCTGCTTGTGATGCGCACTCCAGTAATAACCTTCATCCCGTGTATTCTCCGCAATCAAGACATGTACCTCCCCTGATTCCTGTCTGCCCGTCCTTCCCGCGCGCTGAATGCTTCTGATAGCGGAAGGAACAGGCTCGTAGAAAACCACTTTGTCAACCGCAGGAATATCAAGGCCTTCCTCTCCTATACTTGTGGATACCACAACAGAGTAATCTCCGTTTTCAAACTCCTCCAGGGTTTCAATCTGCTGTGTCTGACTCATTCCCTCGTCTCCCTGCTGGCCGATGAACTTTGTAGCGGAGACCCCGGCTTCTTCAAGTTTCTCAACTATTTTATCGGTCGAGTTACGGTACTCTGTAAAGACCAGGGCTTTCTCATCTTCACCCAGGTCTTCCAGCATATCCACTATCTTCTCCATCTTGGGATGTTCCTCATCCTTCTTCATCAGGTACTCGATCATGGCCTTTGCCTTCTGGAAATCCTGATCATTCAATGCTCTGCCGGCAGCCTTTGAATCATCGTTTTCCAGGCCTTTAATATAGTCGTAGCATTGAGTCACTCCCTGAGTCTCCAGCAGCTCTATGGCCTGGGAAATCTTTAACGCGGTTGCAACGTGCGAGATCGCGGAGTAAAGCTTGGGGTCGTCTGACTGGGAGAGCTTTGAACTTATCTCTCCTCTCAGGTTAAGAAGATCTGTTTTCTGCACGTTCGAAACAGAGTCTACCTGACCGTTCTTCTTCAGCTCCTTGAGCTGGGAGCGGTACGCATCCTCCATCTTTTTCTTGGCGTTCTCAAAGCGATTATTTAATGAAACCTTGGTCCAGTTAACCTCTTTATCCTGAATATACGGCTCTACATCAGGATCATCTTCAGTCCTGACCTCAAAGTTGTTGATCTCCAAATTCTCCGCTACATCCATGATTTTCTCTTTCGATCCTCCCGGAGATGCGGTAAGAGCCAGTCTCTGACACCTCATCTTCTCACTGATGAAGTTGTATGCGTAGTCTCCTGTCGCTCTATGGGCCTCGTCGAATATTACAAGGGAGAAATCCTCTACAGGTACTTCACCTGCGATAAGATCGTTCTCCACTACCTGAGGAGTTCCGAAGAAGACGGTTTTCTCCTTCCAGAGTTCGTAACGTTTCTCAGGCCTTGTGCTTCCTGTCATCAACTGCATGTCGACCTCCGGAAGCTCCAGTAACTCATTGAATGTTTCACGGTGCTGTTCGACCAGAGGCCTTGTAGGAGCCAGGAAAAGAATTTTTCCCTCCTGCAGTTTCATGGAGGCTACCATTGCAGCGATAACAGTTTTTCCAAGACCTGTTGGGAGAACAACCAGTGTATTCCGGTCTTTTGCGGAGGCGGCTATTACCTCCTGGTAGGTCCTTGACTCAAGTTCTTCCTGGTTTAGAAGCTGCATGTTAAGGAGTTATACCTGAAGTTATAAACCCGTTTTTCTACTCGAAGCTGAAGTCGTCCTGCCCGGCATCCTCTGTCTTTTCGAAGCCTTGAAGGATTTTAAATCCAACCTGTACAGCCACGAAGAAAAGTACAGCGGCCTTCAAGGTCTGACTGTTTATCGTCAGATCCGTCTTGACAAAGATCACTGTTATGTACGCCAGTGTGTAGACTATTCCCGAGGAAGAGATCAGGAAAGCAACTGTGTCAGGCCATTTATGGTAGAAATCCATGTAGCCAACCAGTGACCCAACGCCTATGAGGAAGTAAGCTGCTTTCCTCTCCATTCCTCCAACCGCGGAGTTTATCAGAAGGTTGGCTCCTGTTGTCACCCATATCACCGCGTTTCCTACAGAGGTATTCCATCCCAGTTCTTCCTCTGTAAACTTCCCGAAGTACATCTCTATAACCAGGGCTCCAAGGATAATAGGTAGAAGCGACGGCAAGAGCTCAGGTCTTCTGACAGGAGTGTAGATAAACTTCTCCAAGGCGTAGAGTATAGTGGCTCCTCCTGTTATCGGCATAAATATCAGTCCTCAAATGCGTCGGGAGTTCCTCCTGCGTGCCAGGACTTCCTAGGCCTCATCTGCACAGGGTAGACTCTCTCAGAGTTATCGTCAAGTATAAGGCCTGTACCTACTCTGTCAGGAAGGGCATCGATGTAATGCTTCAGGTCATGCCTCATGTACGTCTGCATGATCTCTCCCAGTGCATCAATATCCTGCTTAGCGGTTAAACGGTGAGAAAGCAGTATATCGCACTGTGAAAGGGCGTTGGGATGTAGCTTTGCTGGCTGCTGGGTAGCCATTACCAGAGAGACTCCTGGCTCCCTTCCAATCTTCACCCAGCGAAGCAGTGTATCCGTAGCCGGAGTCCTCCCTTTATTCGGTATGAACTCATGGGCCTCGTCGATAAACATCCATACAATAGGCATTTCATTAGTATCAAGGCCCTGCATTTCGTCAAGCTCCTCCATTCTACGGGCAGCCATTCTCTCCCTTAGAATCTTCTCTCCTAAAAGACCTACAATCAGTCCACGGACAAGTTCGTCGTACATTGAGACATCTACCACCGACATCTCTCCCCTGGTCGTGAACTGGTCAAGAGAAGACTCTTCCCCGAAGACTCCCCATTCCTCCGCAGTCATGAAGCGGTTCTCCAGGGCCTTTACCGTGGACTCGTCGAAGTCAAACTTCTTGATAGCTTTCTTGATATGATTAAGGCTGTAGCTCCCGTCCGTCCTGTCATCAAGCTCTGATATCGCTCTCTCCAGAAGAATCCCCATCTCCGAGTTCATTTCTATATCGAAGGCCATTGCCCAGTCCTGAGCTGAGAGCTCGGAAGGATCAATAGTAAAGGTGTTATCGTACGGCATGTCCTTCTCCTCGAACTCATCGGTACGGCCCTCGGGAATATAGATTTTTGCATCGAAGGCCTCAGGGTTCATATCCCACTCCTCCAGCATCCCTGCCGCACGGTCATTAGGCCTCTTCATAGACCAGTAGATGCCCATAGAATCAATTATAATAGTGGAGAGGTTGTCAGAAATACTTGAGCCCTGTAATTCCTCAGCTATAGTGCCCATTGAGTAACTGTTGTGGCTTATTATTCCTCCGAACCCTGCCGTGAAAGAGTGGTCGTTCTCAACAGTCAGGTCGTATACCCATCCTTCATAGTCTATTTTCTCGATACCTGTTACCTCATCCCAGAGAACGTCTGAAGAGGCCAGTTTCTCCAGTCTCTTGATCTCGGTCTTTGCCTCCTCCAGATCATGCTTTTCTTCAAAGAGTCCAAGCACCGGCTCCGCCAGTTTCCCAGGGTTTTCCCGGTACTTTTGGTACTCCAGGAACCTCCTGTCACTTCTATCGTAGCCTAGAGCACGGTTTACCTCCTTCCACTTGACACCTGATTCCTCGACAAGCTTCTCTATATCATCAACATCGGGTTCTTCCTTGATACGGTCTTTCAGGCCTTCAATCTTTTTCCTGTATTCTTTCAGCGAATTAATAAACTCCTGAAGTTTTCCCCTGCTCGGTCTGCATTTTCCTTCTTCGTAGGCCTTCAATGATTGTTTATAGTCAGCTATCTGTGTTCTATCGGCGCCGAGATGCTCTCTTGCCTTCTGCAGCAAGTCTGCGGCAGGGACTGTGTCAACGTTCGTGTTTTCGTCTTTAACGATTTTCTCAAGTTTCTGCTGTTTTCGGCCAAGTTCGAATCCTATCCTGTCACGGAAACGTGAGAGATCTCTGCCTCCGGAGACAGTAACCTGGTAGTATGTTCTCACCTTCTGCTCTTCTGTGTTGGAGGCGTATTTCTGTTTTTCCGTGGTTCTACCGACTATGCCGAACCTGAGAAGCATGTAGTTTATTTTTTCAGCTACATCCCTGCTTGCGGTAGTCAGTTCGATCTGCTGATCTGTCACGTTGCCCTCGCAGTCGTAGTACGTTCTCAGAAAGTTTCTGACAGTCTCTCTGCTGGATGCAGTTACAAAACCTGGAATATCTTTGTCAAAAGAGTTCTCGCCTGTAGGATAACCGTTCTCCTTCAGAAAGATCTCCAGTGCCCGGGAATTGCTGTAAACAGAGTTTTCATCCATCTTCCGGAACTTGATGTCGAAGAGCTCCTTTCCAAGAGACTGAAACTCGTCCAGGAACTCCTGCTCGTTGTTGGTGAAGATTATACGGTAATTGGAGTCAGTTATCTTCTGCTCATGGCCTTCAGCTATGAGGAATGCCATGAAACGTGCCAGCTCTGGCGAAGACTTTTCAGGAAGCTTGACTGGACGGGACTTGCCAAGTCGGTAATGCTCAGAGGTTTTTCTCTCCTGAAGTACCTGAACTCCTTTTTCAGTGGCTTCAAAGCTTCCGCTGTCCAGCTCCACAAGGCCTTTATCCTCGGCTCTGGAAGCCATCCTCTGGAAAGAGCCGGTTCCATCGCTCTCCTGGGATAAGCTTCCATGGCCTTCTTCAATTAAACTGTTTTCTCGCCGGTTTCGGGAGCTGTAATCTGCTTTCTCGAACTCCTCTGGAACATCCAACTTCTGATCCGTGAATTCAATACTGGTCTGTCTCGGCACACCTACCTTTTGGCCTTCGCTTAGATTGTCAGTATTCTCCCAGCCTGAAGCAGTTAAAAGCGGGTGTTCTCCTGTAACTGTTATCTCACGGCCTGAGGCAGTTTCAACCCTGTAAAGCTCCTCGTCAACTTTCTTCCGGTAACCTGCTACAACACGGTTCTCAGTTGCTTCAAAGCTGTCAGAAACGGATTGAACCTTCGGCCCTGAGAAATTGTACAGCTGCTCATCTCTCTTCTCTATCTCAGGTCTTCCCTCTTCAGAGGCTTCCCTGAAAAGTGACTCAGCTGTTTTCAGGCCTTGATCTGTAAGTACTTTCTCATCCGGAAGCATGCACTTACCGGTTCCTCTCTTCCCGAAGACCCCCATGACGTGGGGTTTGGCCAGGTCAAAGTATATCGGGTTGGCTTTGTGGGCTTCCTCGTTCTCCCCTACCAGGTGTTTTCCTATTATGCCGGTGCCTTCAAGGCCGTGTTCCTTTCTGTCTTCCTCACTTCTCCCGACACTGATCTTCGGCATGTTTTACCGTTGCAAAAGTTTGAATATAAAAACTGGTTTCAGTAGGTCAGGGCGTAGAAGACTATCGACAGGCCTGTAAGCACAAGCCAGTAGAAGCCGTTCCACCTGAGTATGTCTGCGCCGTCAAGCTTTCCACCGGGGAAGTTGTCGTAGTCGAAAGGAAGCAGGAAGAAGAAAGCGGTCAAGGCGTACATCCTGGCTACGAAGATCATTCCCAGGCCTGAACTGAAGGCCCAGCCCGTGAAAAGCGCGAGGATTCCAGCGGTGTGAAGCCAGAACTTTCTCTTCAGCCATAACGCGTCTACGGTTTTACCCCATTGCTCATGGCTTTTCATGGAGGCCTCGTTCCACAGCGGGAACAGAAGGATTACCGGTACTTGAAGAACTACTGCGGTGAATGCTGCGAAGATGGAGTATATTGAACCGGTAAGCGATAAGTTGGTGTCGACGTAGGCTGTCATGTTCTGGGCTGCGGATCTTATCCCGATTTCCCTGGTTATCAGTACGATCAGAGAGGTGAGAACGTAGAAAAGTATCTGTTTGAACTGTGTGGACTGGAAGAAAGCCGCGAACGAGACTCCGAATACAAGCGATGCAACTATCAGGTTTCTGACGTCTTCTTTTCCGGGCTGCCAGGGCTCCATCACGTACAGGATTTTAGGCCTTTACTGATTAATAACCCTGGCTAGATCTTCAGCTCCATACACATTTCCGCTACAGAGTAATCCTCCGAATCCCGTAGAATCTCAGGGTACTCTCTTATATCCTCAATCGGGATTCCCGAGCTTCCCGACTCGTATCTTTCGCGGACCTCCCCCCATGGAACCATGTAAGCCTCTCTTGAACGGCCTCTGCCCCGCTTCAGCTCTACCGCCAGAAAACCTGTTCTACCGGATCTGTCGACGAAGTCGCTGATACGCTCCACCTGATGGCCTCCATTACTTGAGGAGAAATGCTGGGAGAAGTAAAGCTTATTTGTCGAACCTGTTTTCACGGACTTGTTCTCTATCGCCAGGTAAAACATGTCATGCGGAGAATCTACCAGTACATCACACAACTGGGATGAAAAACGGTGCTGCTTCTTCCTATGAGCGATCCCATCAATATCCTCTTCCTCGAAAAAATTGTTGAACGAGTTCACTAAAGCCCTTTCAAAGTCTGTCATAGTTACAGATTTGAACTCGGTGATTAAAGTTCTTACTCAGAAACTGTTTAGGCCTTTCTGATCCGGATTCTTCAGTACTTTTCCCGAGGTCATAGCCATCGCCACCCTTCCATTGGAGACTATCTGGCCTTTCACGCTCTGGATCTCTCCCTGGAAAAGGCCTTCACGGGCGAACTTGCCTTGTATTTCATCGTAGACCGTAAGTGAGTTTACATCGACTATCTCTGCCTCGTAGTTATGCTCTTCCATTACTTCTTGAAGCCTGCCCGGGTTTCTTGCTGGAGAGACCTTGTTCTGTTTTCTTATTCTTTCGGTTACGCCTCTGGAGGAGATCTCCTGTTCGTTTTCCAGCGCTACTTTCGAGGAAAGACCTGAAATTATTTCCGCGCCGTAGTCCGCGCCTTGTTCAATCCATCTTCTCGGGATTTTCTCGCTCCGGGTCACGCCTACCTTCACCTGATCAGAGATCTGTGCCAGGTAAACCGAGAAGTCGCCGTCCAGATCTGTCTGTGTGTCGCCGCGGACGTAATCCGAGTAAATATCTTTTCCGCGGCATTCGCCGCATTGAGAGCCTGAATCAATTTTTCTGAACTCAGGGCACGGAGCTCTTTCTCCCGGACTTGGTGCGTAACCGGTGCATCTTCTTTCCCGGGTTACCTCGAAGGAGGCCTTTCTTCCAGGCTGTAACCCGCGTTTCTCGAATCCTTCTCTTGATGCGAGAAACAGGTTTGCCTTCCAGCCGTCAGAGGAATTCCTCCACTGTACTTTGACTATCGAATTCACTGAGCTCATCCTCCAAGTGTTTCCTGTGTGCTGCACCTACAAAAGCAACTATATCGCTGTCAGGATTGTCTCTCTGCACATGTTTCAGGGACTCCGTCATCATCATATTCCTGTCCTCAAGTAAAACCCTGTAAAGGCCGGGATAACGATCCTCAAGTTCTCTGGACATCTGCTGCACAAGTCTATCGTCCGGAATTCTTGAAAGGTCCAGGCTTCCAGGAAGAACAAGGCCTGCTAGAAGCGAGGCGCCGGCTTTGACTTTCTCCTTCCGCCTGACCTTTTTCAGCTCGCTCATCGTGATACGGATATCCTGATCGATGAGAACCACATCCCTATCCTCTCCCAAGGCCTTATGGTACGCGTAAAGCATTTCCTGTCCCGGCATCAAACCGGTTTTCGAACCTACACGGTTCTGAAACCTTCTGAGAAGCCTGATAAAAAGAGATCCATCGTTTTTTGAGTCTCTTTCCCCCGACTTCAAGGCCTGAAGCCTCAACGGATCGAGCTCCAGGGCCACGATATCAGGGTCGTGATCCTCTATCGCAGAGTCAATCTTCTCAATGCTTTCATGCGAGACATGTGAAGTCCCGTAAACATGTATCATTACATCGAGTAATTAGTTTTTGAAACGTTAAAAGAATCGAGAAAATTGTTCAGTCTTTTAGTTCTTCCTTAATTTCAGAGAGCTGTTCTTCCAACTTTACCTCCTCTGGATCTCTATCTCTGGCAGACCACATCATGTGCGCAATGTAGGCCATCCTGTAAAGATTGTCTTTTTGTCTTGAGATTCTGTCGAAGGGTCGACCGGTGTATCCTTCAGCAAGTCTTTTAGACACTTCTTTCCTTGGGCTTTCCACTCCTAGTTCTCTAGCTTTCTGTATGAGGCTTTCCCGACTTCTTATCAGGCCATAATCAGGGTCACCTGCAATTGTTCTTTCCCAGTCGACTACTCCTCTAATTTTTCCATCCTTGACTATCAAATTCCTGGGACTAAATTCTTGATGTATTACTGTGAATCTCTCAGGGTTCAGAATTTCCGCATTAACTTCAGCAATTTCCTCAATCTCCTCCCTGCAGTGGTGATATCTGCGATCCAGCATGTGGGTTGTGTACGTGAACACCAGAGACTTGTACATCTCCTTCCATTCAAATCTTCTTACATCAAGACCTTCCTCCGACGCCACTATTTTGCCGCTATCTTCAAAGGTATGGAGATCATGAAGCTGGTTTAACCTCTCTCCAACGTTTTCAACAAGATCTAGGAAGGCCTTGTTATCCTCAACTTCCCCCATATTTCTGCCTTCTATCTTCTCGGTGGCGAAAAATCTGTATTCAAACTCATCCTTTGAGAAATCATAAAATCTAAGTTTGGGAACCGGATAATCTCTCTGATAAAGAAATTCTATTACTTCCGGTTCTATTCTGTAGCCTCTCTCGAAGGATGGTAGATCATGCCATCTGCTTCCTACGCCCTGAAAGACAAATTCATCTCCATTAGAAAGCTTAACAGAGTATACATTATGGACTGCTCCGCCGGAAAGCTCAGTTAACTCCTGAACCCCTCCTTCCAAACTCTCTACTACCCTCTTAACTTCTTGTTCTTCCACACTTGAACTCTCTAATTAAAGGATAAGAAACTTTCTGAGGTAAAACCAGCGGGTTCCCAGTGCTGGAAGCTCTTCAACGGCCGGTGAATCCTTTTCCAGGCCTCAGATCCGCCACCCTCCGAACATGCCACAGACTGCTTAGGGCTGCTCCCGTCAAGGCCTGGCCCGGTTCACAACCTGCGACATCCCGGAGGACGGATCATCGACAGCCCGGGAAAGGGCCGAATCCGTCGAAGAAACTCCTCGCACTGGTTTTCGGCCCGCTGCATGTAGAGGATTTCAGGTTACAGGCGACCCCGAACCGCCCGGCCTACCCATGTGTAGAACTTGTATGTAGAAAGGTTAAAAGAGGAGTGCCGGAGAGTAAAAAACTATTTCAGTGCGGAGGCCTCAATTTTTTCTCGGGGGTTAGAAGGGGGTTGAGTTACAACAGTATTATTGAAGATGCAAGGGTTCTTTCAGCGGATTATCTGCCGAATAAAATGGTTCATAGAGACAGTGAGCGTCAGGCTATCGCGGAGAACCTGAAGCCTATTCTGGAGGGCGAGCAGCCTATCGATATGCTTCTGCATGGGCCTCCTGGAACCGGTAAGACTGCAATGGCGAACTACGTTGTGGAGGAGCTTGAAAATCATGCCTCGAACCTGGAATACGGTTCTGTGCAGTGCTTCCGTAATCCTTCACGTTTCGAGGCGTACTACCAGCTTGTCCGGGATATGGGAGAGTTCGTCACCCGTGACGGTACTGCTACAGAAGAGCTTCTGGATATAATCGAGGAGAAAGCCAGGAAAAGGCCTATGGTCGTTATAATCGATGAGTTAGATCAGTTAAAGGATGAAAGCTTTCTGTACGATATTTCAAGGCTTAACACTGTCGGAAAGATAATGATATCAAACACTGAGACCGTTTTCGGGAGGCTGGATCAGCGTATCCAGTCCTCATTCTCTACACGGGAGGACATCCGGTTTGAAAGCTACTCGGAGAAGGAATTAACGGATATTCTCCTGGACAGAAGAAAGCACGGTCTTAAACCGGAAACTGTTTCCAGAAAGCAGCTGGAAAGGATCGCGGAAAGATCGAACGGTGATGCGCGTGTAGCGATCGGAACCCTCCGGCTGGCTGCGAGAAAGGCGGAAAGAGAAGGCCTGGAAGAAATTACTGACAGTATCATTGAGGAAAGTTTTTCGGACGCCGTGGAGAAAGACAAGTCTCTATCGCTTAACCGTTTGAACAGCCATCAGAGAATACTTTACAATGTTATCAAGAAAGAAGGTGATGTAGCTCCTGGAGACCTCTACGAGGAGTACCGATCCAAGGCAGAGGAACCAAAGAACAAACGGACACTGAGAAGATACCTCAACAAGATGCAGGACTTCGGCCTGATAGAGGCTAAAGGAGAGAAGAGAGGCCGTCGCTACTCTATCGCGGAGTGACTGAAACGGTTTATCGGACAGTCAAGAACCGGTTTAAATAGGGTTGAAGACCTAAGTGGAACATGCAGGGAAAGAGATTCTTGTTAACCCTGTTGCTTGCCATAAAAACTGGTTCCTGCCGAACTCCCGTAGCCGGTCAAGCGCTGCAAGGCCTTTACTCTTGCAGCGTTTTTTCTTCCCCCGGCTTTTAAATCTCGAACTCCATGCCTTTCTGAACTACGTTGAATCCTCTTTCCTCAAGTTCTTCTCTTTCCTCGGATTCAGGCCTTAACGCAGGGTTGGTATGGTTGAGATGTGTGAAGTAGATATCGGTGTCCCAGTCCTCTGCTTTATGCATGGTTTCCTTCATGACGGGGTGTGCTACTTCCTCGTATCGGTCGATCTCTTCCTCGTTCCAGAAAGTGCCGTCAACTATAGCGATGTCGGCTTCTCTCACGCTTTTCAGGGTCTTTTCGGTCCAGGTATGGATGTCGCTCATGTAGAAAAGTTTTTTCTCCGGGCCTTCGATCATGAAGCTGGTGGTATCAGTGTTTAAACGGTTGTGTTCGGCTTCATGGGCCTCTATCTCCGCTCCCTGGATATCCAGTGATTCTCCGTCGTTGAAGCTTTTCAGGTCGATGTTTCCTCTGTCGACCAGAAGCCTGTATGGATCGTTCCTCTCGATGTATTCACGGGTCTTGTCGGTTACGTATACGGGAAGATCATTCTTGTCGCATCCTTCCTCTCCGAACTCCAGAAGACCTGTGATATGGCCTAGCTGGCCGTGGCTTATGAATACTCCGTCCAGGTAGTCTCCCTTTATCTGGTGTCTTATATCAGGGGTTGCATCGATCAGGTATCTGACAGAGTCCTCATCCGAGTTTTTCTTCAGCATCAGTGAGGCAATGTATTTTCTCTTCTCAGGGTCTTCTCTTGCTTCTTCACAGATTTCACAGTTACATGCGAGATGGGGGACTCCGCCATCCTGAACGTTTCCAAGTACTTCAATCTTCAACAGTATTCCCCTCCAGATATAACAAACGATTAACCGTGAATAATAAAAATAGAGCAGAAGGAAAGCATCCAAAGCAGTACAACAATTCCAGGAGAGATCCAGGCTGGTGAAGGCCTCATCGGGTTATTAAAAGCTTCTAACCAAGTTCAACGTTACAAGGCCGGGATGGCAGAGCACGCACCTTGACGGTGCTCAAAATGCCTATCCGTGTCTGATGCCGGGATGGCAGAGTAGTTATGCGACCGCCTGCAGAGCGGTTTACCTGGGTGCA
>JBDGSF010000013.1:0-7364 GCA_042217675.1 Candidatus Nanohaloarchaea archaeon
CGCCCAGATAGGCGCCGACTCACACGGCTACACGGACTGAACGCCCCCTCAGGGATGAATTCGGTCTATGAACCATAGTGGGCAATATAGGCTTTAACTCGGAGTTTTATATGGCTTTAGCCCCTTAGAGCTATTAATATGGTAAAGGTCCAGGAAGGTTCCAACAGGCAGAAGATGGTCACTATTCCCCGAGAATTGTTCAAGGCGATGGGCTGGGAGAAGGGAGACGAGCTTGCGTTCTCAGTCCAGGACTCCGACACACTGAAACTCGAGGCTAGAGACTAGTCTGCTCTTCTGGGGACTGGGTGAGGCTTATCTGCCTAGTCTCCTCTTCATCGAAACTCATGTCTTCCTCCTCCAGTATATCGAGCAGCTCCTGGCACTTGTATCTCTTGTTTCTCTCCCTGTCACCGACCTGCGAGATGATACCGTCTTGTACCAACTGCTTCACGACCCGGTTTGCTGTGCTATAGCTCATCTCTTCGGCCTCCTCAGCCATGTCGTTGAT
Source organism: Candidatus Nanohaloarchaea archaeon (assembly GCA_042217675.1). Lineage (GTDB taxonomy): Archaea > Nanohalarchaeota > Nanosalinia > Nanosalinales > Nanosalinaceae > Nanohalovita. The sequence continues at coordinate 509 of JBDGSF010000013.1, forward strand.
GGTGAAGACGGGTTTCTGGAAGATGAACTCTATACCTCTCAAGAAAGAATCAGACCTCTCTTTCTCTCTCATACGGGATGTATAGTCGTCCTTCAGATCGTCTATCTTCTTGGCTCTCTCTAATGCATCCTCAGCCTGCTCCTTTATGCCTTTCAGGAAGAACCTTAGCCAGCTATCGAAATCTGCCTCCTGGCTAACCCTGAGCAAATGGTCGTAATACTCTTGACGATGTTTGTTGAAGTATGCGCTCAGATATAGAAGCGGCTGGGAAAGCTTCCCTCTCTCCATCAGGTAGAGAACAATCAGAAGTCTGCCTATCCTACCGTTACCATCCACAAACGGGTGAATCGACTCGAACTGGTAGTGAATCAGGCCTATATTCACCAGCTCAGACATCTTCGGCGGGTCTTGAATAAAATGCTCAATATTCCTCATGAGGCCTTCAACTCTTTCAGGATGCGGGGGGACATAACGGGCGTTGTCTGGGTTGGTTCCATCTATCCAGTTCTGGATTGTTCGGAAAATGCCCGCATTGATATTCGCACCTCTTTCCGGGGCTACATCATCCATTAGAATCTCATGGAGCTTCTTTATGAGGTCTAAATCTATAGTTTCACCTTGCTTTATCCTCTCTTCCCCATACTCCAGAGCTCGAGAGTAGTTCTTTACTTCTTGGACATCCTCTGCGGCTTCGCCAGAGTCTTCATCGATTTCGAACTGGTACAAATCAGTTAGAGATGCCTTAGTACCTTCTATTTTTGAGGATAGGACCGCCTCTCTCTTCATATAGGGCGAAATCAGAAGTTGAGGATTAAGCAGGTTTCTACCTGTACCAGAGAGATCGCCCAGAGACGATTCAGCCTCTGCCAAGTAGTAAAGGGTCTCTTCACTCAAATCCAGCTCCTCGAAACTCCTAGGAAGGCTTCCAGGCACATAGAAAGGATAGCCCTTCGACACATCTACTCTTCCTCGTCCGTCAAAACTTTCGGCATCCATAACTTATCCTCATTGTGCCAACAATAATAAACCTTAGCATCAAATTAGCCCGAATTTGAAAATAAGAAAGAAAAGAGATATATAGGGAATATCTCACTATCCTCAAAACTGAAACCAAAGAGACACCTCGTATTCAAAATGCCATTCTTCTGAAAATAATACGACCTATTATTTGCACAGTGAAAATAAGCTACCAATTACCAAGCAGAGAGCAGAGAAAAAACAGTTTTTCGGCATGCTGATAATAGGAAACACGGAACCTTACCGTCTTTCCTTTCGTGAAGCAGAGAAAGTATGGAAAATTATCCGTTTGAGCCTTAGAGGAATCAAAGGTTAGAACTATCAATATTAGGAATAAGAATAGCGCATGGAGGAGGAAATTCAGACAAGACTGGAAGACTCTAAGATTGGTGTACTCGATTATCTATGGGATACATTAGATGAAGACGAATACAAAACTCTGAGCGAGATAACGAGCGAAATAGATATATCCAGAAATAGCGTGCATGGAATGTCTGAACACGGCCTCTTGCACGAAGAAAGAGACAAAGGCTTCAAATTGAGTCAAGACGGTATTAGAGCTTTACAGCTCCATAAAAACACTGCGAGCAATAACCGGCTAGCGGATCTTCTTGTCCAGAACAGAAGGATAAATGCCACACTCATAAACCATCAGAGGAGGTCTTCAGCAGTAGAAACCCTATTTATGATTGCTCTATTAACATTTTCTTTCTATCAAGTTCTGAACACTCTGCAGAAGATAGATTTGCCTGTTAAGACTAGATTAGGAGGGTTAATCCTGGTTTCGATTTTGTATTTAGTAATAATGTCTGCTGCCGGATTGCTGGGAGGTGGCAATCTCCTAAACGAGATTAAGTCCTCACTGACATCTCAGGATTAACATCAATAAACCCCTTTAGATAACAATGTTAACTAAAGTTAACTGACGATTAAGGCAGACAAACCAACAATTGCTAACCCTCATCTAAGTCGAAGGCTTCACTGTGGCTATGGTCGGAGGTCTCTATTATGTACTCCAATAATTGTGGGGATATCCTATCCCCCATTAAATCCCCCTCATCTAAACCCACCTCCTTATTTATGGCCTTAATCATATCCCATCTACTCATATCTGAAAAGGGTGCACCCACTTCGATAGCTATCTTCTCCAACCCCTCTTTCTTAAACCTCTTATCTGTGTAGTTCCTCCTGCTGATATTAAGCAAATCAGCAACCTTTTCCATAAGGCCCTTTCTATCCATGGGGTCAGATTCTTTCTGAAATCATAAATTTTCTATCCCTCTCGATATGCAAAGCCGGAAAACCTCGCCCGGAGTCAGCTCGTATTCACCAGCTTTCTCTCTGATGCGAGCTTCCAAATCTGAATCTATCAGCCAGGGCGATTCCTCGCCACTGTCCTCGAACAGATTCCCAGTTCCAGGCTCCTGTAGGTTTCCCATCTTCTGCACCCTCTAGTAGTCTGGCACGTTCAGACCGTCCAAGACTACCTTTCCTTTCTCTGTGATTTTGTAGTAGGTTCGATCTTCCACGCATCTTGTCTCCTCAACCAGATTCCTTTCTTGGAGTTTCTCAATATGATATCCAACTGTCTGGGGCGCCTTGTTGAGGCGCGTACTGATACTCCCTACAAAATCCTGATTCTGGAGTAGGTCAAGGACTTTTCTCGTGGTTTGACCGCCTACTTCTGCACGAAGTTGGTCGTAATCTTCCTCCTGGTCTACCTTAGACACGTTGAATCACCCAATTCTATACACAGTCTGAAGATTTTGGAAACAGAATCTACCATTATTCTACCCTGTTCAATCACTCTTCAGCCACCTCATACCCGCATCCAGGACATTCACCATCAGTCTGCTCAAGAGCATTCTCAGTCATTATTCCTCCGCATTGTCTGCACTCGATTTCATCCATATCCTCAAACCGGACATCAGGGTTCACCGGTTCATCCATGAAATCCCTGAACTTCTCCTCTACCAATTGACTCATAGTAACGGAGCTATACTCAATTTTCTCCTTTACTTTCTCTTTCAACTCCGGAGGCAAAGTAACAGTTAATCTGACTTTATTCCTATCAGATGACCAAGAATCTTCAGATCCGGCTTTTCGGGGCATCACCGTACACACACCTCTAGAAGAGGAGGAACAAAAGGAGAACTTGTTTGTTTAAACAAGTTAGTTAAACAACCTACCCGTCCAATCCTTACTTTACCGTACGTACGGTAACCGTACACATTAAACAAGCCGGTTAAACAAGTAACCAGTTTCCTTTCAAACACCGGCTTCCACTTCTAATTCTCCGATTTCTGATTTTAAAGTTTCAATCTCTTCATCTATTTCTTCTATCCGTTCTGTCCTCCTCTCCAATATTCTTTCTACTTGCTCCTGGATACTACCCTGAATAGAAGATTTTTCTATATCTTGGCCTCTAGATTCCCTTTCAGCTTCTACTTTCTCCCTAATTTCTTCCTCCTTTAGCGGTTTTTCCTGTAACTCCTCCTTCTCCCGCTCTAGCTCTTCAAGCTTATCTCTCTTCTTCTCTAATTCCTCCTCTTTTTCTTTCTTCTCAATCTGCCTATCCAGCCGAGATATTTCTTCAACCAGATTATTAACCTCCTGCTTAAGACCGGAAAGTCTCTTCTCTTTTCGCTGTCTTTCTATCTCCAAATCCGAAGATTGGTCAATCTCGCTTAGTTTAGCTTTGAAAAGACCTGAAGCACCGCCATACTGTTTTTCTATAAACTGCTCATTACGAGACCACATCTCCTGAGCATCGCTATCTAGACTGATATTTTTGGTTTCAGCCATATTTCACACCTTCTGCGAGCTCCTGACGGTTGCTCATGACCTCCTTTTCAACAGCATCTATAGCCTCTTTCTTCCCTGGGTCTTCAGTTTCAGAATAAAGAGTCTCCAAAAAATCAAGGAAAACTCTATGGTGTTCCTGAATCTGAGTAAGCCCCTCATTTACAATCCTCCTGACAGCTTCGGCAAAAGAGACACCCAAACTGTTTTGGATAAATTTCACTCTTCGATAGGTTTTTTCATCAAACCGGACAGTCGATTGATACTTGTCACCTAATTTCTGGCCGGAGAAATTCGGGTCCTTATTAACAACATCCTTCCATTCTGTCCCTAGAGACCCTCGGGAGCTGGCCTTCTGGGCTAGTTCCCCTCCCATTTCCCCACCTCCCCAATTTTCTTTGTAGCTTTGAGGGATAGTATAGGGAGGAAGGGCCTGAGAGGCATCTTTTCCTTCTCAGGCCCTCTCCCGTTTACATGTCGTGCCAAACCGGTCAGGGTCGCCTTGCAAGGCAGATCGGTACTGATACGAGAAATGTTGGTGTTGGTCACGCCGTCCAGGAATCGTGGCAACGCAGTCGAGTTTCTTCCTCTCAAGAGGAGAATATTCTTTTTCATGCCTTGATAGCACCTCTATCTAACAATTCCCTCTCTTCAAGAACTTGCAAGACTATATCTTCGATTTCTTCATCAATGTCCTCAGACATTATTTTTACCTCCAAGCTGTCCTATTTGCTCGATTATTCCTCTCCGGGTTATTTCGCTCTTGGAGAGTCCAGTTGATTCTGTGACAGATTCAAGATTTTGGTGGATTTCATCTGGTAGTCTTATGTGCAAGTCTTCAGGCATTCTTGTTACCTCGTATAACATTGTATGTTACACCTTACATTTAAAGGTATTCCACGTGAGGTTATAGGTTATTAACTATGGCTAAAGAAATCTTAAAATCTGAATTAGCCACCTATGTGCTGGTAAAACTGGCAGAAGAGGAATCGTATAGCACAGAGCTTTCTAAGAAGTTGAACAAGAAGCAATCTTCTATAAGCAGGACATTAAGCGATCTAAAGGACCACAACTTGGTAAAGGAATCGAAGAGAGGTAAAGCACAGTACTATAAAGTGGACTACGAAGGCCTCGGAGAATTTCTGTTCGATATCTTAGAGGAGAGTCACAGCCGATGGAATAAGCAAAAACAGTTAATTGAAAAATTGGGGGTTACGAAGGCTGAAGAGGAGCAATTTCCGGAGATACACGAAAAAATCAAGGAGAAAGAGGATGAGTTACCAGAGGAATTCTCGGGAATAGATATACTAGATGAAACATTATCAGGCCTAAAATTTGATGAATTAAGCGAACTAGAGGCCTCTGAATTCCCTTACGACAAAAAGAAGGTTGCTGGATTTGGTGAGAAATACTACAGAGAATTATTGCCTAATCTAGGGATTAATCTAATCTATTCTACCAATCCTCTTCTAGAGAATATTCTCTTGAACTCCTTATTCTATGACATCACTGTCTATCTAAGTTCAGAAGAAGAAGTAGCTAGAGAAGAAAAAGACTTTCTCCTCAGTATAGTGAATAACATAGGAAAACATACTGGAGTCCCCCGATCTGAAATAGATATAGGAGAACTCCTAGACACCTAATTCGTCTTCTACCACCTCCTCTGCGATTTCTCTTATCTCGTCCCTGCTTTTTCCGGTCTCCTGCTCTATCATCTCTGACTTGATTTCCTCTTTCATCTCCTGAATCTTTACCTCGTTGTACAGCTCCGAGGTCTGGAGAGCAGTGCCGCAGTTCTGGCATACATCTGCTTGGAAGGAGTTGACGGTTCCGCATCCGTGGCATTCGCTCGGAGTCAGTACTTGCGATTCATCTTCTCCTTGCTCTTCATGCTCAAGACCAAGATGCTGGGCGACTCCAGCCTCTACGTTCTCCTGCGCGAGTCTGCAATAATGACGAACAACCTCGCTTCCAGGAGCCCAGTTCATGTGCTTGCAGATCCAAGCCTCGTTCTTCCCTTGTCTTGCCCAGTAGCTTGTCCGGCCTTTCCTGTAGGCGTGCGGATTTGTCTTTATCCTTTCCGGGATATCTACTGAATCCTTGCTCCGGATGCGGTTGATTATCTCCGCTGCACCGTTGCCCGAAAGTTGTTCATCGCTCTGTAAGCTTCTGAAAACAAAGGCTTCCGGGTCTTGACCTCTTAAGTCGTTCTCCCGATGCTGATACATGAAAGGGTATGCTTCAGCCATGGGAACGCTGTGGTCGCCACCTGTCTTGGTATCTCGAAATACCACTTTTCCTATGCTGTTGGAGAATCGGACATCTTTCCATTTCAGACCTAAAACTTCAGCATGTCGACCCCCGGAACTCCAGAGAAGCATGATATAGGCCTTATCTCGCGGTCTATCGGCATTTTCGACCAGCTGTTTGACCGTGTTAGGTGTGGGTAGGCGGTCGGGATCGGTGAACTTTCGGTCGATTGTAAGGGTGAAACTGATTATTTCTTCCGCCTTAAAACCCTCAGAGAGGTCTAGATGCTGCTTATTCCTCTCTATATAATCGGTATACATCTTGCGGATTCCTTTCTTGATTTCTCTTTTGGTAGATGATGAGAAAGGTTCTCCGTTTTTCTTGGTTATCTGGTCGGTGTTTAGCTGGCCGACATAGTCTGTCATCTTCTTGCCGTCAATTTCTTCTATTTGCCAGCTTACTTTCTCCAGTATCCGTTTCCAGGTCCGAAGGTACCGGTTGATGCGGGATTGTGATAGGTCTTCGTTCTGCATGTAGGAGACAAAGGACGGAAAATCAGAGCCTCCTTCCAGCAGGATTTTCTTGTCCCTATCAGATATAGAGCTAGAAGTCTTAATCTGGTTTTCTAGACGTTCAAACACTCGGTCGCGGTTGTGGATGTCGCCTTGAGTCATAGATAATCATGGTCCACCCACCCGTTTCAGTGACCGAATTAATTCACAAGAGGAGTAGCGCCCCCTCAGGGATTTGAACCCTGGATCTGCACCTATCTGCATCGAAAATCGGA
>JBDGSF010000014.1:0-2329 GCA_042217675.1 Candidatus Nanohaloarchaea archaeon
TTTGACCACTTGGCTACTCCTGCAGTACAGAGCGAGCCAGGAGGGATTTGAACCCTCGACCTCTCGGTATTTCCAACTTTTGGAAGCCCATCTTACATGTCTTGTTGCATGTTAATCTGGGCGTAACAAGTTGTAGGAACCGAGTGCTCTGTCCAGCTGAGCTACTGGCTCTTGATTGAAAGAAGTCATCAATACTTTAAAGGCCTTTCTGGAGCCTAATCTTCTTCTGTTACATCCTCTATCTGGAAAGTTTTCTGGCACTGAGGATATCCTTCACAGCCCCAGAAGTACCCGTATCGGCCTTCTTTAATTTTCATTGGCATGCCACATTCAGGACAAGCCACTTCCTTAGGATCTCGCTCCTTGTGTTCTTTACAAACCGGCTGTCCTGCGGAGTTCTTTGTGGTGGCGCTATTCCCGCAGAACACGCATTTCGTCATCTTGGTTTCCTGCGGCATAATAGTTACTCCAGCGCTAGATTTATGTAACTCAGACTAGTTCTTCTATTCTATGAGTCAAGAGTCATGGGGAGAAGATTTCAATGAAGAGGCAGCAGATACTCTTATCGGGACAGATAACCCGCGCTATGACAACTTGAGTTATTTCACCCATCTGCAGATAGCTCTGGCAGGAAACATGGTTCATGGAGAGGTACCTGAAGAGGAACTTGCTGAATTCTTCCCTGAAGAAGATGAGAAGAGATTCAGGCTTATTCTACAGGATCTGGAAGATGTAGGCCTGCTTGAGTTACGTAGAGAGGATGACGAAGATTTCTACTCTGTAACTGAGGAGGGAAAAGCTTACCTGGAAGAAGAGGGCCTTACCATGTATGCATCCTACCTTTCAGAACTCTATCAGGATGCCGTCGATGAAATGGGTATTTAAGAATGTAATAGTTCAATTACGAAACAGGTTGAAGCGGCATTGGTCCAGTGGCACGACGTCACGTTGCCAACGTGGAGACCCGGGTTCAAATCCCGGATGCCGCAAACTCTTCGATTTTCAGATGCAGTACCACTTCTAAGAGAAAAAGTTAGGAAGAGGGTGCTATAGAGGGTCGAACTTCCCTTCTAGCTGGGCCTCTTCCAGTACGTGGCCTTTGATCGATTCCAGGATGTCTTCTTTTGTGGCATCTTCTTCAAGTTCAAGAGAAGCGTCTACTGCGTATACTCGGAACCGGTAAGTGTGGGTTCCGTCAGGAGGGTTGGGTCCTCCGTATCCTTTCTCCCTGAAGTCTGTAAGGCCTTCTTCTGCTTCCTCGGGTTTCCAGTCTTCCGGTATCTCGGTTCTTGGAGGGATGTTCCATACAGTCCAGTGGTCCCAGATTTTGCCTGCGGGCTCCATTGCGTCAGGATCATCCATTATAAGGACCAGTGTTTCAGCGCCTTCAGGAATGTTCTCTATTTCGAGCGGAGGGTTTACGTTTTCGGTGGTGTAGCCGTACTTTTCCGGCATGTGCTCGCCGTCTTCAAATGCAGGGCTGCGTAACCTCATAAACTGGTTAACAGAATCCGTTTGACTAAAAAGTAACGAGACAAAGATAGATTAAAGAAAAAAGATTTGAAGGCGAAAAACCTGCTGGACAGGTTTGAAGTCCGGAGTAATCACCTCGCAAGTTTTTTCAGGTTTTAAACTGTTCTCCAAGCCTTCTGAAGGCCTTTTTCGATGGCAGCGTTTATTCTATTGTCTTGTTGGTGTATTGAAGCGTTGTATATAGGAGGTTTTCCTGTGAAGTGAACAGGGCCGTTTTGTTTCGGTTGAGTCCTTTTGCCCGAGGCCCACTGAGTTGTGAGCCAGGCCAGGTTTCCCCAACCTACTTATCCTGTATCAGAAATACAGGATATTCGGCTTGGAGGTATATTTATTGAAGAAGCTCACATTGCCTCTGGATACGGTCGCAATACTGGGAACCACATGTTGGGCAATGTGAGTCATATCTCTTATTTCGAATCTGGCTTTTATAAATGTTTGGCTCTATTGTTAGAGGGTTTTCTCTTTCCGGCTTTCAGTCGTCTATCCTATAAAGCTTGGCATTTAATCAGTCATTACAACAGGAGGTGTTTTTTAGTATGAAAGGTACAGTTAAGTTCTTCCACGATCAGAAGAAGTACGGATTTATTGAGACGGAAGATATGGACGACGATCTTTTCTTCCACGTAAGTGATCTTGAGGAAGGAGACGAGATTGAAGAAGACGCAGAAGTCGAATTCGATCAGGAAGAAGGAGATCAGGGTCCAAAGGCGACAAACGTAGTAGAAGTTTAAAGACCGGTTCTCTGGTCTATAAGTCTACGTTACAACAAATTTTTCTTACATATTTCCCTATTTAC
>JBDGSF010000015.1:0-3473 GCA_042217675.1 Candidatus Nanohaloarchaea archaeon
CTTGCAACTTTGCAAGCTGTCTCGAAGTCCATGTCGGCAACCTTGTTCTTGTTAGGTTCGCCGGATCCGGATTCGATACCCAGTTCGTCCTTTATCAGGACTGCTGCTGGTGGCTTTCCGACTTCTATCTCGAAGTCGCCTGTTTCTTCGTCGATAATGACGTCAACAGGAACCTCCATTCCCTGGAAGTCTGCTGTTTCTTCGTTAATTGATTTTACAACCTCTCCAACGTCAGTTGGTAGAGGCCCAAGTTCTGGTCCTAGCGGAGGGCCTGCGGATGCAGATCCGCCCTCGACTAGTGTCGAAATCGTTTTTTCATCTCCCATAAATTGATCACTCTAGATTTTTAGCTGAAATAGTATTTTTTACTGCTGAGCTTTTTTGCGCACCATGTCTGCGTCGACTGTTGTAGGGATAGGTACTGCTGCGTCGAGCAGTTCAATGGTGACTTCTCTGTTGGTTTCGTCTACTCTGTTGATTTTAGCTTCTTCGCCTTTGAAAGGCCCGCCGATTACTTCTACCTTGTCTCCTTCTTCCAGTTTGATTTCTTCCTGTTCCTCGCTCAGATATTTCTCTATCTTGTCGACCTGAACCTCTTCGTCGATGATGCCGTTGATATTTCTTGTCTCGCTTGCCAGGTCACGGATATCGGCTTCGTTTCCCTCTATGAATATGTACCCCTGGAGGTCTTCAGGGTGGAAAACCGCTCTGATATCTAGATCTTTGCCTTTCACTTTTCCTTCTAAAGCGTTTATAGCGGTTTTTTCACGGCCTCTCGTTGTTCTTGCGGTAAGTATCATTCTATATCACAGATAGTTAGGGATTAATGCTGAAGCGAGGTAGAACACGAACCCTATTGTCCCTATCAGTATTATTCCTGCTCCGGTAACCTTGGCGCTCATCTCGAATTCTTCTCTATCAGGTTTCTCAGCTATTTTAAGCACTCTACGGTACTCTCGAAGCTTATCTGTCAGTTCTCGCTTCCATTCCCTGGGTTTTAGTTCCATTGTATTCACCATACCCGTATTTAGAGGAGAACTAGTCCAAAAAGACTTGGCCTCCCTCCCAGCAAAGCTGGTTCCAACGGGCGTTACAAAGAGAAAGTGGAAGACAAGATTTAAAAGACAACTGCAGAGATAGAAAGGAGAAAGTGAAGGTCCGTAGAGATCAGGCCCTAGATGAACTCTACGCCCAGTTCCTCTTCAATCTCGTCTTCGTACTCGTCTTGGTGAGTCTTCTCGGGCCCATAGATCTGCGGTGAATCAACACCTGTAACGATGATCATGGCCTGAAGTGAGTCGCTCATATCTTCACGAACCTGTGCTCCCCAGATAATCTTTGCCGAGTCATCAAGCTTTCCGCTGACTGTGTTGACGACTTCCTGCGCCTCGTTGAGGCTTAGTGATGAACCTCCTGTTACGTTTACGAGTGCGCCCTCTCCGCCTGCGATATCTACATCGAGTAGAGGGTTGGATAGTGCTTTCTGCACTGCCTCGTTTGCTCTGGAGTCTGTGTCGGATTGTCCCATTCCGATCATTGCGATTCCTCCTTCCCCCATCACGGCTCTTATGTCCGCGAAGTCGAGGTTGACGAGGCCTGGCTTGGTTACGAGTTCTGTTACGCCTTTGACTGCGTTTACAAGTATTTCATCTGCGATCTTGAATGCTGTGTTAAGTGTTACGTCTGGAACGATTTCGAGAAGCTTGTCGTTTGGAATTACGATCAGTGTATCGACTACTTCTTCAAGTCTTTCAAGGCCGTATTCTGCGTTTTCCTGTCGAGAAGTTCCTTCCATTTCGAATGGTAGTGTGACGATTCCGACTGTGAGTGCGCCTTCCTTTTTGGCCTGTTCTGCGATTACGTGTGCGGAACCTGTTCCTGTTCCTCCTCCTAGGCCGCAGGTGATGAATACCATGTCGCTTCCTTTGACCTGTTCCTTGATCTTCTGCTGGGACTCCTTGGCGGATTCCTCTCCTACCTTTGGATCGGCTCCTGCCCCGAGGCCTCCTGTAAGTTCTTTTCCTATAAGTACTTTTTCGTCGGCGTTTGCGTATAGAAGATCCTGTGCGTCGGTGTTCATTGCGACGGTGTCGCATCCTTCGATTCCGACGTCTACCAGGCGAGAAATAGTGTTGTTTCCTGCTCCTCCGGTACCGATGACCTTGATATCAGCTTTTCTCTGCTCTATCAAGTTTTCAAGCTCTTCGTCGATGTCGTGGCTTTTTTGACCTGATTGAGGTACTCCGCCTTCGTCGTTTCTCTTCGCCTGTTCGATCTGATCTTCCATCTTGCAACCACTCTTGTTATGTATAAGAAGTAATCACCAACGTATATAAAAATGGCTGAAGGCCGGAGTTAACCCGGCCAGAAGTTTAATAATCGGCGGATTCTACTCTTCGAACCTGACTTCTTCGAACTCTGTGTAGTCAGTTATCTCTCTGCTGATCTCTTCCTTAACCTGTTCAGGAAGCTCGTGCTGATGGCCGTCATCCTCGTGTGTATGGATTATTCTAACGGTGCTGTCCTCGAACTCGATCTCTCCATGACCTAAACGGTAGTCGAATATCTTCTCCGCTTTCTCTTCATCGTCCTCTACCTTTTCCAGAACTTTGACCCAGTAGTCGAGTTCTTTTCCTGCCAGAGGATGGTTGAAGTCGATTTTTACACGCCCAGATCCTTTTGAGATTACGCGTCCCTGTCGTCTCCCAACCATGATCGTGTCGCCGACTCCTACGTTCACGTCCTGTTTCTCGAACTCTTTCTCTGGATACGTTTCGATTTTATCAGGGTCTCTCTCGCCGTATCCTTCCTCAGCAGATACAGTAAACTCTTTCTCCTCTCCGACTTCCATTTCTTCAACAGCGTCCTCAAAACCAGGGATGACGTATTCCTCACCTATCAGAACTGGAACTGGCTCGAAATCCATCTGGCTGGTGTCAAGGCCTTCTTCCTCTGCTTTCTCCTTGTTTGAAAGGTCGAATATTTCGCCGTTAGACTTGCCTACGTAGTCTACAAGTACAAGATCTCCTTTTTCCATTTTAATTCACAATAAGAACTGGCGTTGTCAAACATTAAAACCTGCCAGGGTAAGGCCTATGATTTGTAATGTTACTTGGCTCAGTTGGACACAGTTAAAAGATTTCTATATCTAAATCAGGCTTATGAGCTGGAGAGATAAGCTGCCTGTCAAATTGAGAGAATCGCTTCAATCGTTGCTTACTTCCGTCGACAAGCATGAGTCAGTATACACTGAGGCAGAAAACGTTTCAATAGGCCAGATATGGGTAGCGATGGCGGTGATGAACCGCAGACTTGATAGAGTAGAAAAAATGCTTCTATCCCAGAGAAAGGCCTTGAAAGATATTGACTCTGATATAGACGTAGATAAAAGACTTGACGAAGGCCTGGAAGAAAGCCTAAAGAAGTACTGAATAGTTCTACTCCATCACTATCGCAGGCTTTCCAGGCTCAGC
>JBDGSF010000016.1:0-4846 GCA_042217675.1 Candidatus Nanohaloarchaea archaeon
AGAAACGTGGTATCAGTCCGAATCAACTAATCTGTCGTGGTTTAAAAAATTTCCCTCCCCAAAAGTTTCTATATGCCAGAAGACGAAGAGGAGCAAGTAAAAAGAGTACGCAGGCCGGAAGACGATGAAGTACTTGGAATCGTACTGAGAAAAGAAGGAGGTGGAAAATACCGCGTATACTGTACAGACGGAAACGAAAGAATCTGCCGAATACCAGGAAGCAAGAAGAGAGGTCTCTGGGTGAAAAGAGACTCGGTAGTACTGGTTGAACCATGGGATATCCAGGGCGACGAAAAAGGAGACATCGTCAACAGCTACTCCAACGCAGAAACCAGATGGCTCGAAGACCACAACTTCCTAGACGAGATAGAGGAATTCCTCTAACTTTTCTCTTTTAAACTAGTTTCTTATGAAAGACGAGAACATAGACTTCCGCGAACGCTGGAAAGAAGAAAGCCGCCGAATGTTTGACAGCTCAGAAGGAAGAAAGGCGTTCGAAAACGTTTTCGACCACGAAACCAAGAAGGCCTTGCTCAAACTCGGCGACAGAAAAGTTCTCGACCAGCTGTATGGAACAATAGAGTCGGGGAAAGAATCCTCAATATTTCTCGCCGACACTCCCGAAGGAGAAAAAGTGATAGTCAAGATCTACATGACACAGGCCGGCTCATTCAGAGAAATGGAGAAATACCTGCGAGGAGACCAGAGATTCCGCAACTTCAAATCCGACAGGAGATCAATAATCAACGAATGGTGCAAAAAAGAGTACAGGAACCTTGAAAAGGCCTCAAATATCGTCAAAGTTCCTGAACCAGAGGCCTTCCAGAAAAACATTCTTGTGATGGAATTTATCGGTGAAGACTTCACGCCTTACCCCAAGCTTAAGGATGTACAGATCGAAAACCCTGGAGAGGCCTTCAGGAAGATCAAGAAGAACATTGAGAACCTCTGGAATGAGGAAGAAATCGTACACGGGGATCTATCAGAGTACAATGTCCTGATGACAGAAGAAGGAGAAGTATGGATAGATTTCTCGCAGGGAGTCCACAGATCACATCCTGAGGCTGTAGAACTTCTGAAACGAGATATAGAGAATATGGTCTCTTTCTTTCAAAGACAGGGCGCGAATGTGGATTCAGAGAAAGCTGTAAACTCGGTTTTAGACAACGCAGAAGGCCTGTAAAACAGTTTTAAGGTATAAAAAGCTTGTCGGGCCTTACATATATAGAAACAGTATGAAGGAAGTGAAAGTGCCGGAGGAAAGAGTGGCCGTTCTAATAGGCTCAGACGGAGAGACAAAGAAAGAGCTCGAAGAACTAACGGACTGCGAAGTAGAGATAACCGATAACCAGGTAAGAATTGAAGGAAATCCTCTGGAAGAAATGAATGCCCAGAAAATTGTCAAAGCAGTAGGCAGAGGCTTCAACCCTGAAAAGGCCTTCAAACTTGTTGAAAAAGACGTAACTCTGCACTTAATGGATATAGGCCGTTACGCAAATACTAAAAACGGTGAAGAACGTTTGAAAGGCCGTGTTATAGGCAGAGATGGGGAAGCCCGAAAACATATAGAGAAAATGGCTCAGGTCGACTTATCGGTATACGGAACCACTATAGGGTTCATTGGGAAGGCCCAGAATATAGAAGTGGCTCTTGAGGCTGTCAATATGCTTTTAAATGGAAGTTCTCACTCGACAGCCTATAACTATCTCGAAAAGAATCAGGACAAGATAAAAAGATAATTTGAACACGTGATATTATGGCAAATGGAGTAGAAGAAGGCATAGAACAAGGAGGCGAAGATCACAGAGAGATATCTGTGGCAGAGTTCTTTGAGAAGAACAAGCACCTTCTGGGTTTTGAAAACGCACAGAAATCAATCATAACAGTAGTAAAAGAAGCGGTTGACAACTCGCTGGACGCATGTGAGCAGGACGATATCCTCCCTGAAATACATGTTCTAATTGATGAGTTGGAAGGCGACAAGCTACGTGTAGAGATAAGAGACAACGCTATAGGCCTTGACCGTGAAACAATACCGAAAGTGTTCGGTAAACTGCTTTACGGGTCAAAATTCCATAAGCTTCAGCAGAGCAGAGGCCAGCAGGGAATCGGCATCTCTGCCTCAGCAATGTACGCACAGCTTACCACCGGAGAACCGGTTACAGTCTACTCCAAACAAGAGGGAGAGCCAAGCCACAAGTTTGTGGTAAGGATAGACACGGAATCCAACGAGCCTGAAATCATTGAGGAAGAAGTAGTTGATCCTGAAGGCGATGAATTTCCTGGAGAGAAAGACTACTACTTCGACCATGGAACCAGCATTGAGATGGATATCGAAGCCAAGTACACCAGAGGCCACCACTCTGTGTACAACTATCTCAAGCACACAGCGATCATGAACCCGTACGCAAGAATCGTCTTGAGAGAGCCTGATGGAAACAAGGTAGAGTTCCCGAGAGTATCAAAAGAGCTGCCTAAGAAGCCAAAGGAAATCAAGCCCCACCTACACGGAGTAGAGCTTGGAGTAGTACTCAGAATGATCGATGATTCAAACGCAAGAACTGTAAGCAGCTTCCTACAGGAAGAATTCACAAGAGTAGGAAGAACCTCTGCACAGGAAATATGTGATGAAGCAGGAATCGACGACGGAAGAAGACCAAATACCCTTGACAAAGACGAAGTAGAGGAAATACTAGACGCAGCACAGAGAGTAAACCTTCAATCCCCGCCAACAGACTGCCTATCGCCGATAGGAGAAGACCTGACGCTTAAAGGCCTTAAGAAAGAATTAAATCCGGAATTTACCACGGCAATAACCAGGAAACCGACAGTCTACCAGGGAAATCCTTTCCAGGTAGAGGTAGGCCTTGCATGGGGAGGCGACATCGATGAAGAAGGAAGCTTCAACGAACTCAGATACGCTAACAAGGTGCCTTTACTATACAAGAAATCTGCCTGTGTAACCACGAAAGCCGTAGAAGAGGTCTCCTGGAACCGGTACAATGTCTCGCAGACAGGTAACAGGCCTCAAGGCCCTCTATACATACTGGTACATATAGCATCGGTATGGGTGCCTTTCACATCCGAAGGGAAGGAAGCTGTAGCAAACTATGATCCTATCAGGAAAGAAATGAAGCTGGCACTTCAGGAAGCAGGCAGGAAACTAGGCAAGTACCTGAAGAGGAAGGAGAGAAAACAGGTTCAAGAGAAAAAGAAGAGAAAACTTACATCCTACGCTCAAGAGATGGGGCCAGCGATAGCCGAGTTAGCCGGCGAAGGAGATCCAGAGGAAATCGAAGAAGAAATCCAGGCAATGGTGCAAAGGGATTACAACCCTGAGCAACTTTAAGAGGTGATCCGAAAATGAGATATTTTCTTGACTACACGAATACCAGAGGTGATGAGTAAATGCCAAAGAAAGATTTAGCAAATGACGAAAGCACTGTAGAAAAATTAACACATCTAGGTCAAAAACTTGTAAGACAGCTGGAAGACCCGGAAGAAGACAATCTTACAATAGAGACCCAGGTAAGATCCAAATCAAACGTAGAATACGACGAAGAAGAAGGAAGACTTTCGCTTGGAGACAGTTACTCCACGAGAAAGTTCCTGAACATCAGTCACGCCAGGAAATTCATGCAGACCACGCTGGTCGCTAACAAGACAAAGGAACTGGTTGAGAACGGTAGAACCGCCTCGATCAGAGAGGTCTACTACCAGTTAAAGCACTCAGTTCCAGGCCTTGATGAAAACACGTTTGAGGACCAGGACGAATCCAACAACGTAGTGGTCGATATCGAGACAGCAACGGGAGCGATCAGAGAAGACCTACACCTCTTCGCAGAACCGAAAGGGAGACTGTTCGGCCCTATCAAGATCAATGACTCCGGAGATATAATCGACGGCATGAGCATGGGGTCAGCAGGAATGGCAATTCCGTCAATCGTCGACCACCTCGAGTTCGAGGAACACTCAGCAGACTTCATACTGGTAGTTGAGACATCGGCAATGGTCAACAGACTGGTAGAAGAAGACTTCCACGAAGAACAAAACGCAATCCTCATCGGAACAGGAGGACAACCAGCAAGAGGCGCAAGACGCCTCATCAACATGATGCACAACGAGCTCGACCTCCCGGTCTACGTATTCACCGACGGCGACCCATGGGGATACTACATCTACTCAGTCCTCAAATCCGGATCCATGAGCCTCGCATTCCAATCCGACCGTCTCGCAACACCAGACGCCAAACTAATCGGAATGACAATGGAAGACATCGAGGCCTACGACCTCCACCACGTCACAGAAGACCTCAAAGGAAAACCAGAAGACAGTGGAGGCCCAACCAAGGACTTCAAACGCATCCACGACGTCATGGAATACGACTGGATGCAGACAGATGAATGGCAGAAACAGTTCCAGAAAATGCTCGACAAAGGAGTCAGAGTAGAACAACAGGCCCTCGCAAGTCAAAGCCTGGAATTCGTAGCCAACGAATACCTGCCACAGAAAATCGAGCAGAAACAGTTCCTCGACTAGAACTGCTGCCAGTTCACACCAGGGAGCCTGCTAACCGCAGGCACCTCTCCCCACATTTACTACAGGTTTAAAAAACTGAAAGGCCTGATATAAATCACAGATACCTAAATGCCCAGGTAGCTCAGCAGGTAGAGCGCCACGCTGTTAATTGGTTACGCTCGACTCCCGAAGATCGGTTGATACCGATCTTCTTGAGCAGAAGACCTGTTCAAGGTCTTCAAGATACGCAATAAGCCGTTCCTAGAACGGTTTCGAGGAAACTATAACAGACACGTGGTGGTCGCAGGTTCGAGCCCTGCCCTGGGCG
>JBDGSF010000017.1:0-1858 GCA_042217675.1 Candidatus Nanohaloarchaea archaeon
AAGTGGAAGGCCTTCTCTTTAACACGCAATCGTGAAGCTTCCGGGAGTTCCAGATGAAGTAAAGGCAGCTAGGACTTTGCTATATTCAGGGCAGCATTCATATCAGCATCAATCCTGCTTTCGAAATTATTGCAGGCCTCGTTCTTACAGTAGAAATCTCTCTGATCTGGTCTTCTTCCCTCTTCCCCACATTTATGACATTTCTTACTCGTGTTCCGAGGATTCACCTTTTTCACCTTGATACCCTCCATCTCGGCCTTGTATTCTATAAACTCAATTAGCTTGCCGACAGCCCAACGGTTGATCGTGGACTTCCACCAGTTCTTATTCATATCATTCACTTCCTCCCTCATCTCCTGTATACCGGTGTCCTCCACCTTGATGACAGGATTCTCCATGTCAGAGGCCTTTCTGACTATGTTCCGTGCTATGGTGTGAAGAGTCTTCTTAGTCATCCTGTCGACTTTGTTCCTGTTCTCCTCTACTCTGCCTGTTAGGCCTTCTTCCTGCAGTTCCTTCCTTTTCTGTCTCTGTCTTTCACGGAAGTCTCTAAGTTCTCTTCCATAGTCATGGAACTGTGCTGTCTCTACATCCCCCTTCTCGTCAAGGAAAGATGCTACAGCCAGCCGGTCAAAGTTGAAATCCACTCCTACATAGGATTCAGGTTCGTAAGAAGTATCTTCTTCCGGCATCGTGAGGCTTTGATGGAGCTCGTACCTGCTATTAACCCTGACTATCCTGGCATCGGATCCTGTACCCTCACATCTCTCGAACAGCTCTTTCTGATAATCACCGATTCTCATCCTGAACCATTGCGGATCTTCATCATCCAGAAGAGAGATTCTGACCCCATCGTTCTCCAGATCGTACTTGATATGGCTGTTATTCCTGTTGATACCGTCTTCTTTGATTCCTCCGCAGTTACAGAGAACAAAGTTATCCCACTCCGAAAAATCAGGTTCCTCGATATGACCGTCTAATACATTCCGGTAGATATCTGAAATATGGCGGAAAAGCTGATTCTTGTAATGGCTTTGGGCCAATCTATTCTTCCCATACCTCCCAAATCTATCCTTTTTCTTGGGTAGATTCCTCATCGCTTTCGTAGGCCTACCTCCCCACTGCTCCTTTGGAAAACTCTTGATATGCTTATCGAAAAACTCCGCAAGTTCCTGCTGTCTATCGATACCCTTATCGATCAACTCCGCCTTCCTTTTCGAAGTCTGGAGAGGTATACGAACCGTGATAGCCACGCACCATGTTAAAACAGTCAGAGATAAAAAATCCTATCCTCCACATTTAGGTAAGTAAGTGGCGGGAGGTATATCCTCTCGACACAGGGCTGCAGTTTCACAGCCTCATGGACCAATCCAGGTCCTATTCCGGTTTCCATTGAACCATCTGAGAGCAGAAACCTTGTGGAGTAAGCCTCGATGGGGAGGAAAGGAAAAGGTGCAGGAGAAAGCACCTGCTGGACTAGTCCGGCCTCCGCAGATCGAGAGATCTCAGGCGGATAGAAAAAGCCGGGCCACCGACCAACTCCCTGAAAGGGCGGGAAAAACTCGGGTAAAATACCTTCAGACCAACTAAATCTGAAGGCGCTACCGTACCAGACACCACGAAC
The DNA here is from genome assembly GCA_042217675.1 of Candidatus Nanohaloarchaea archaeon. Lineage (GTDB taxonomy): Archaea > Nanohalarchaeota > Nanosalinia > Nanosalinales > Nanosalinaceae > Nanohalovita. The sequence continues at coordinate 1,625 of JBDGSF010000017.1, forward strand.
TGGAGAGGGAAAAACCAACAAGCAGAACCGGAAATCCCACCGCCTAACCAAGGACTGGCATCCACACCAGACCGCAAAGCGGAAAAAGAACCAACTCCCTTTAACGACCTTTATAAACTAAGTGTAAGGCCCAACTCAACTCATATCACCACAACAGAACAGGCCAGAAAGACTCTGATAAAGAACAAAACATACCAGTCTCAAGGCCTGAAAAACCAGACAAGGGACTGAAAC
>JBDGSF010000018.1:0-26189 GCA_042217675.1 Candidatus Nanohaloarchaea archaeon
GCCAACAGTTCCAGAGAGAAATGTGGAAGGAGTCCACAATCTTCTACCAGGTGATACCGGCGTGGATGGAGGCCAGCAACAAGGCGGAGAACGATGACCACAAAGGCTGGGAGGCCCCAAGGTTTATCTGGGAAACCATAGTGGAGAAATGGAATGAGAAAGACGGCGTAGAGATCGATCTCAGAAACCCTCGTAACGGCGTAGAAGGAGAAGACCGGTACATGGATCTACTGGAGAACAATAAGGAGTTCAGAATGGATGTCGCTGCGGCAACAGGAGCATGCTATGTATGGGGTCACTTCACCCAGAGAAAAAGCCAGTTCAACATTAAGGATCGAGATCTAGGCCTTAACGAGAGAGAAGTAAATCAGGTGGAGAGCGATGGCTGGACCTGGATTGACTGGATGAACCGCTTCGGGATAGGGGTCAACCTGGAGACAATGCATGGAAGCCCTCAGCAAAAACTCAAGGTTTGGAGGCCCAAAGACATCTCTGTAGCTGCTCACGCCGTAAACATGACGGCGAGAAAGAAGGCGGAGCAGGAAGGCCTTGGAGGTCTTGACCATGTTAACGAGGAGCTTGATGGCTGTCCTGCCAAGTTCACCATAGATATGGAGCACGTTGCTTCTCTAGGTGCAACTCCCTGGGACGAGATGAAGATATTTTTCGATCAGGAGGAGGAGCTAGCGGATGAATGGCCTGAACTGGGAATTGATCCTCAGAAGCCTGCAGCGAAGATATTGAGGCAGTACCACTTGATGGATCCCGGTGTTGAAGGCCAGGGAGGCACACATCACGGAGCTTTCAAGAGAGGAAACAAGAGGATCTACCGTTGGCTTTACAACATGGTAAAAGAAGGCTTTGCGCGCAACGATAAAGAGCCTGCTACAATACTTTTCGAACTTGCGGAGCACAAAGGAGAGTCAAGCTACATGATGAGGCTCTCCATGGATCTAATAGAGTTAGGGGTTACACCGGAAGAGCTTGATCCAAGCAATGTAAGCCCTGGTGACGAGCCTAAGAGCAAGGAAGAGGCCTTGATTGCAAGGTTCTTTGGAATGGACAGATCCAGTTACGACAGGGAATGGGCGAAGATCGAGGAACACGCATTCGATCCGCTTGAAGGCCTCTTGGAGACAGAAGGCTTTGACCATACCTCGACAGGTTCAGGAGCTATTGATCAGGCTGGTAACAGGCCTAACGAGTGGAAATCGGAGGAGTACCGCTAGAAGTCGTGCTTTTCCCTTGCCATCTTGTATAGCTGTCTTAAAGTGTCTCCTGTCTGCATGATTCCGTTGTGTTTCCAGAGTTCTTCTCTCTGAGAACGCTCTGTAGGGTGTCCGAAGGTATTGACTTCTTGATCTAGTCCGTAAACTCCTGTCAAGTGTGATTTCAGGCCGTGGTAATCTGAAGTGTGGCCGTTGATTGTATCGTTGTCGCCTGCGATATCCAGGGCGGATTTCCAGTCGTCGGCAGTGGTGTATAGATCGCGGTCAGGAGACTGAATATCTACACCTTCCTCCAGAAGATTGTTGATTGACTTCGCCGATACAGCTTCCTGAACTCCTTCAGGCACGATCATAGTGACATCTTCAATATTGTTTCCGTATTCAAGGTTATGCAGTAGATCGGATTCTCCTCCGTAGAAACGTGTACGGGCCTCATAATTGTTAGGCGCTCCAAAGACCTGTACAATATCAGGTCCGCCGTCCTCCAGTAAGGCCTCGTATTCCTGTACAGGAGAGACAAGAGATCTATTCATCTGTTCTTTAGTGTAAACAGGATCCAAAGTTTTTCACCGTACCGTAACAAATAAAGGTGAAAGTTTTTAAGTTTGTGCTGGTAAATGCTTTAACGTGGTCGAGAGATGAGTTCTAAAGACAAGTTAAAGGAAATGAGAGAGAAATCTCAGGAGCGAAGAATTGAGGCCGTTGAAGAGTTCTCCGACAAGCTTAATGAAAAACTAGAGGATAAAGTTAAGGTTGTAGCTGTCTGGGGAAGCGTGCCGAAAGGAGAACATGGCTATGACTCCGATATTGATACTCTTGTAATCTTGGACGATACCAAACTTAAGAAAGATGTTCCAGACGACGCCAAGAAGAAGATAAGGAAGAAAGTAACCGATCTAGCGAAAGATACGGATGAAAGAATTACTATACAGTACTTCCCGTTCCTTACAGACTTTTGGGATTCTCTCAGGAAAGGAGAGCCTCTTGCTATAGAAGCAATACGAAACGGAGAGCCGGTCTATGATACAGGGATTTTCATGCCAGCTAAAAGACTTCTTGAAAGAGGAAAGATATCAGGCACCCAGGAATCCGTCAAGAAACGCCTGAAAATGGCTGCAGCAGGATACAAGAAAGCCGAGAAAAATTTCAAGTCATCTATACCGCACAAGCTTGAACAGGCCATGGCAAACGCAGGTCAGGCCCCTATAATGCTTTCAGGGAAGGCTCCTCCCGCTAAAGAGAACGTGCCGGATACTTTAGAGGAGATGTTTGTCGATCAGGGTATGCTGGAAGAGGAGTACGTTGAGATAGGCCGTGATATCTATGAGTTTGCGGATACAGGGGAGAAAGAACCGGACGAGATAACCGGTCAGGCAGTTGAAGAACATCTTGAGAAAACTGACGACTTTGTCAGGAGGATGCATAAACTGGTTTCCCAGATAGGTTCCAGGAACAAGGTGAAAGGCATAGTAGAGGACTACAAGAAGTTCCTAAAGGCCAACGTAGCCGCATTAAAGTCTCAAGGTGTCAGCCCTCCTGAGGACAAGGATGATCTTCCCGAGACCGTGGAAGAGAATCTGGACGTGGACGAGGAACATATCCGGATGTTTGATAGATGGGAGAACGTGATAGAAAAGGTGAAGGCCAAGGAACTCGATGAAGTAAATGAGAAGGAGATCTACGAACTGAAGAGCGAAACCAGGGACTTTGTATCGGAAGTAGGTAGAGACATTCAGGAAGCCAAGAATCAGAAGAAAGATATAGGCCCTGAAGTAGATCCTTCTGAGATAGCGGAAGCTGCTGACACCGGAGAAATGATGCCGGGCCTTGAAAGAGAAGCTGAGAGAAAGGTTGAAGAAGAGGAACAGGATGACGAAGATCGATAGTGCAGTTCCCTCATAACTCTTTTTCTCCAATTTCATGTGTGAACGAGCTATGGAGGAGAGAGGCTACGAGATTTTTGTTCCTGAGGAAGAAGAACCGGGTAAGGACTCCGAAGTATTTTACAACAAGGATATGATCAACAACAGGGATATCTCAGAAGCTGCTCTCAAAGTTTTCCGAAGAGAAGTAGATCCTGCCGAGTTTAACATCGCGGATGCTCTATCAGCTTCAGGTATAAGAGGTTTCAGATACTCCAGGGACGGAAACCTGTATCTGAACGATGCTAACCCGGTCGCAGTTGAAAGCATAGAGAAAGGCCTTGAAGAAAATGGTATAGAGGCAGAAGTATTTGAGAAGGACGCAAACGTTTTTCTCTCTGAAAACCGGAACTTCTTCCACTTCATAGATATAGACCCTTTCGGATCTTTTGCCCCTTACCTGGACTCAACTGCTCGCGCCGCCAACCATCAAAGCTTCGTGGGCCTGACAGCTACCGATAACGCGGTTCCAGCAGGAAGTTACAGGAAAACCTGCAGAAGACGTTATGGTTCAGAACCAATTAAAAACGCCTTAATGCATGAGACAGGCCTTAGAATCTATATTAAAGAGGTTTTCAGAAACTTCGCTCGCTACGACAAGGATTTCGATCCCAAGCTCTGCTGGCATGAGAGACATTATTCAAGGGTCATGGGGAGAGTAACGGAGTCCAAGAGCAGAGCCAATCAGAGCCTTGAAAATATAGGATACATGAGTTTCTGTCCTGAGTGCAGGTGGAGAAAACTGGAGAAAGTGGATAGCTGTGAGCACTGTGGGGCAGATGTAAAACATGCGGGGCCTCTGTGGACCGGCAGAATATCTGATCAAAGATTTACCGGTAAAGTACTTGATGAAATGCCGGAAGACTGGGAATCCAGAGATATAGTAGAGCTCCTGAATTCAGAGGCGGAGATTTTAACGCCTTTCTACGACCTTCATCAAATGGCCTCTTCAACAGGGGTAATGGCTCCGAAGAGAGAAAGAGTAATAGAAGATTTAGAAGATAAAGGTTATCCTGTGTCACGAACACACTTCTCTCCTACAGGCATAAGAACTGACGCACCTATAAAGGATATTATATCGGTAATGAAGGATCAAGAGTGATTGTTCTATTTAAGGCCTTCTCTTAACTTGTCTCCGAAGTTTTTTAAATCGATTGATCGCAGGTTTTAATGTAAATGAGATACAGCAATCGTGGTTACAGCTCTAATCGATCTACGCCGCCAGAAATAGAGAAGGGAGGCGATGAAGTGAGGGCAGCAGATAGAGAGCAAATAAATAAGCTTTTCTCTGAATTGGAGATAGATGCTACTGCGGAAGAAGTTCTTGAAGGTGCAGAAGCAGCGGACGTCTCTCTTCAGGTGCAGCTTGACCAAGGTTACGCAAAGGACTACTGGAAAGCAACTATGCACAATGATGATGTTCTTGCAAAGAATTTAACAATTGAAATCGATGTTGAAGGCGGTAAGAATCAACGATATGAGGCGAAAGATGTCTGGAAGCCTGCTTACGACGTCTTCAACCTGTCAAGTTACATGGATGCAGAAGGATTTGCAGACAGCGAAGAGGTTGCGGATCTGTCTTCTGCAAATGTAAACGATCCGGCAACTACCGACTAGAACAATAGAAAAGGGAAATTAAAAGACGAAGTAAGGAGGCCTTTAGTTGGATTTCTCTTCCAGCTCTTCTTCGAGACCCAGTTTCTCCGCCAGTTCCTTGTAACGGTTCCTGATAGTCACTTCTGTAACTCCGACTACATCTGCGACTTCTCTCTGCGTCCTCTTTTCGCCTTCAAGGACTGCTGCAATGTAGAGTGCGGCTGCGGCTAGGCCTGTAGGTCCTTTACCTGAGAGAAGGTCTCTTTCTCTTGCTTTCTTCAGGATGTTGCGTGCGCGTGCCTGGACTTCTCCACTGAGTTGGAGTTTTCCGGCGAATCTTGGTACGTAGTCCTGAGGCTTCGCGGGTAGAATTCTAAGGCCTAGTTCTCTTGCGACGTATCTGTATGCTCTTCCGATCTCTCGTTTTTCGATTCCGGATGCATCGGAGATTTCGTCGAGTGTTCTCGGTGTCCCTTGCTTTCTAGCTACAATATATATGATTGCCGAGATGATTGACTCCATGCTTCTCCCGCGGACGAGGCCCTGGTCGACTGCTTTCTCGTATAGCCTGGCGGTTTCTTCGTGGACGCTTTCTGGCAGGTTGAGGTTGGAGATCATGGAGTTTAGCTCGGATAATGCGAACCCGAGGTTTCTATCCTTTGATTTGGTCAGTCTTTTATGCCATTTTCTAAGGCGGTAGTACTGTGCTCTCTTGTTGCCTGATACTTTGTAGAGTTCTCCTGAGCCTTTTCCGATCTCGGTGGATACTCCCATATCGTGTTTGGTGTAGGTCAATGGTTGTCCTGCTCTTGCTTTCTTTTCTTTCTCTTCAGCATTGAATGCTCTCCATTCAGCGGATTCGTCGATCCTGTCTTCATCTATCACGTATCCACATTCTACACAGATTAGCTCTCCTTTGGCGGAGTCCTCTTCGAATCTCTGAGAATCACATTCCGGACATGTTAGAACTGTTTCACCTTCTTCAGCTTCTTCCTGTACTACTTCGTATCCTTCTTCGTCTTCGATTTCTTCTTCCTCAACGTCTTCTGCTGTCTCCTGATCCTCTGTTTCTTCGTCTTCTTCCCATTCTTCAGGGACTTCGTAGTTATCAAACTGTCTTCGTGGGATACTATCGTCTTCAGTCATTTTTGTTTTACACCTAAACAACCTCAAAAGGAAGGCCAAATTTTAAGTAACTTATGCCAGTTGAATTTATTGAGAGGTAGTAACACTTCTTTTCTGGAGGGCGATGTACACAGGTAATTTAACAATCCTTTAGACATATTTTCGATATGGATCGGGAAAAGGTAAGAACTCAGAGGGAAACGCTTCTGGTTGCAGGCCTACTACTTTTAGGAAGCCTGTTTGTACTTTATCCGTTTCTTGATTCGATCCTAATGGCGGTGCTTGTTTCCTACCTTCTAAGGTTTGCTCATGAGAGAGTGAACCAGTATATAGATAATGAGCTGATCTCTTCCATAGCTGTAATTTCTTCTGTTGTCTCTATCATCTCTCTCGGCCTCTACTTCTTCTTAAATAACTTCTTCGTCATACTGTCGGAGGTAGAGGGGTTTTCAGGCCGTTTAAATGAAGGAGTCACTAATCTGATTACCTTTCTGAATCTTTCTCCTACTTTCCAGCAGAATGTTCAGGACTTCATAAATCAGGCCTCGAGCGAGGTATCCAGTGTATTAATAAATATATTTGCCTCTGCCCCCTCTCTTCTTGTAGATGTGGGTATTTTCTTTGTTACAGCTATCTATCTTTACAAGGACCGCGCCAAACTAAGTAGTCAAGTAAGAGGTTTCTTAGATGAGATGCCGAACCCTGAGGAGAAAATTTTGAGATCTCTTATTCATTCAATAGATAAAATTTTCCGTGGCGTATTCATGACCCAGTTTATAGTAGCAGTCATATTGGGAGTGGCTACAGGAGTAGGCCTTTACCTGATCGCTATTCTGACTACGCCTATACCGCTTATACCGCTCTGGGCTATGCTTGTAGGCATTGCTGCACTTTTGCCTCTTTTCGCAGCGTTTATGTTCTACGTGCCTCTAGGAGGTTACTACATAATTGTAGGACAGCCTTTCAAAGGGTCGCTGATAATAGTGTTTGGAATAATAGCTCTCAATGTCATGTCAGAGATATTCTTGAGGCCTTATATTGGTTCAAAGCAGATGGAGGAGCATCCTCTAATTGTTTTCCTGGGCTTCCTTGCAGGCCCGCTAGTATTAGGACTGAAAGGTTTGATTATCGGGCCTGTGCTGCTTATCCTTACGAAAGAGTTTGTCCTTGACTATGCTAATCTAGTTTCCTCTGCGTCTGCGTCTCCCCACAGCGTGGACAAGGAGGACTAGATATCTCGGTTCCACAGTTGCTGCATACTGTTTTCCACTCCAGTTTTTCCTCTATCCTGTCATCCATAAATCCATCTATTTCTGCTCCCATGTGAAGTCCCAGGTTCTGCAGATCCTTGTCATCAGTTACAAGCTTCTTATCAAGTGTGAGTGCCAGCGCCAGCAGTTCTTCATCGGTTTCAGATGTATTAGCGCCTATTTCCCTGGCTTTCTCTCTTACCTTGTTAACTGTGTTCCGGTCGGGGATCTCTATCTCCAGTTCCATGATATCTGCTTTCAGGCTGGCTTCACTGCTTTTCATCTCTTCGAGAACGCTCGGCGTTGTAAAGGCCTTGCTGAATTCTTCACCTGCCCGGCCGTGGATGATTACATTAGCGTCTATTACTGGCACAGGAATATCTGTGAGACCTATCCTTATTAAAAAATATTTTGACCATGGTTTATCTGTGATTACCAATGAGTCTACCTAACGCACCAGTTGAAAGAATAATTAGAAAGGCCGGAGCAGAAAGAGTGTCTGAAGAAGCAGTTGAAGAACTAAAAGATGCGCTCGAAGACCTAGGAGAAGAAGTAGCAGCAGATGCAACAGAAGTAGCAGACCACGCAGGCAGAAACACAGTCAAAAAAGAAGATATAGATCTTGCAACGAAGTGATCCAGAATGCCGAGACAGATAGAAGCATCCAAAGTCGGAAGCGGTACCTACATCATGCTAGACGATGAACCATGTGAAGTCAGATCAACATCTAAATCAAGCCCCGGAAAACACGGATCCGCCAAGGTAAAGATCAAGGCCCGAGGAGTATTCGATGAAAAAGACCGCCACGTTACCAAACCTGGAGACGCAATGCTGATGTCGCCAGATGTGGACAAGAAAGTCGGCCAGGTAGTCTCCCGCGACGGAAACATTGCGCAAGTCATGGATATGGACACCTACGAAACAGAGGAAATGGAGCTTCCGGAAGACCTGGACGCAGGAGAAGGAGACGAGATCAATTACTGGGTCATCGCCGACAGAAAACTCGTGAAAGGCCTCAAAGAGTAGAGCCCACACCCCGCCTTCTTTCCTCCCCTAATTTTTCTAAATATAGTTAAATCCTGAGTCAAAAACTTTTGCCATGGACTGGAAAAGGCTCCGAGAAAAAATACTTGAAGAAGTCTATCCAGAGACAGAAGACTTCGAAGAGATAGACAGGCTCTACGACAAAGTATCAAGCTACATAACGGAAGAGTACGGTTTGGAAACCCACTTTGCAGGATCAGCAGGGAGAAAAACCTGCATGGCAGGAGACAAGGATATAGATCTTTTCGTCCTGTTTCCAGAAGACTCCGAGAGACAGGAACTGGAGGAGAAAGGCCTTGAAATCGGCAAGGAGACATTTAATCACTTTAATTCGGACTATCATGTTGAATACGCTGAACATCCCTATACCAAAGGTGTGATTGAAGGGATAGAAGTAGAGATTGTGCCCTGCTTTGACACTGAACCGGACCAGATACGTAGCTCGGTAGATCGGACTCCACATCACTCTCGATGGGCACGGCAAAACCTCGACAGCGAGCAGAGGAAAGATGCAGTACTACTAAAGAAGTTTCTGAAGACTCAGGGCCTGTACGGTTCATCGCTTAAGAAACGAGGTTTTTCAGGGTACCTAACTGAGATACTGGTATCGGAGTACGGAGATTTCCGAAGTCTGCTGGAAAGTGCTGAGGACTGGCCTGAGAGGAAGGTAATAGATCCTGAAGATTATCATGGAGCGCTTCCCGGAAAGCTGGAAAAAAAGTTTGAAGGAGACAACCTTGTGGTAATAGATCCTGTCGATCCTGAGAGAAACGTTGCTGCAGTACTTTCGACTGAGAACTACTCTAAGTTCATCTACGAGGCCTGGAGGTTTAACAAGAACCCTGGAATCGATTTTTTCAGGGAGGAAGACTTTGAGTACGATAGATTCGAGCTTGAGCAGGAGGTAAAGGATCGGGCAGACTTTCTAGTTGTGGAGTTTGATACTCCTGAAGAAGTGGATGACGTGGTGTACCCCCAGATGAGGAAAGCTCTCTCCAGAATAGAGTCTGTCCTGGGGAGGAACAACTTCAGAATCTACGAATCAGGTTTCTATGTGGGAGAGGAACAGGCAAGGATCTTCTTTGAACTGGATCAGCACCTGCCAGGAGTGGAGGAACTTGAAGGCCCCAAAGTATTCCATGGAATGGATCACATCGAACAGTTTACTTCGAAGTACAGCAACACCTTTGTCAAAGAGGACCGTTTAATAGCCAAGACGGAAAGAGACTACACCGACGCCAGAAACCTCCTGAAGGAGTTCATATCAAAGGACAGAAAGGAACTCAGAGAGGAAGGTATTCCTAAGTACGTTGCCGAGAAAATGGAGGAAGCAGTTTTCACTGAGCCGATAAATGAGGATGGAAAATGGTTAAATTATCTAGCCGAAAAACTACACGTGGTTAATCAATGAGCAGCGTAGATATTGTAGTAGGCCTTTCAGGAGTCGGAAAATCAACGGTACTTGAAGAAGCAATGCTTCTATCAGATCAGGATTATAAAGTGATAAACTACGGCGACAGAATGTTTGAGACCGCTAAACAGGAAGATCTTGTAGATGATAGAGATGAAATGAAACATCTGGATATTCAAACCTACAAAGGGCTTCAGAAAGATGCAGCAGACTCAATAATAGAGGACATAGGTGACGAGCAGGTCATAATAGATACCCACGCTGCGATAAAAACACCTCACGGATACATTCCAGGCCTCCCGAAGGAAGTCATAGAAGAGTTTGATCCGGAAAGAATAATTATTATAGACGCCTCATCAAGAGAACTACACAGAAGAGCGCAGAAAGACAGTGACAGAGACCGGGAACACGACTCCGTAGAGGATATAGAGGAGTACAGATATATTGCCCGGGAAATGGCCTCTACAGGCAGCGTCTTAACCGGTGCCTACATGAAGAAAATAGAAAACAAGGACGGTGGGGCACAGAAAGCTGCCAGAGAGCTGGTTGAAACCCTAAACTCCTGAAAAACCCCAATCAATTATTCTTCTTCCTCTTCAAGATAGTACTTCGGGCTTACGATAATAAGATATGTGGAAATAACTGCTGAAGTAAAACGGCCGACTGCAAAAGCAATAAGGCCTAACTTCTGAGCTAACCCATTAGCCAAAGTAGATAATCCAAGTAAAACAAAGGAAAACAGAATCAAAGCAGTCACTTCGGAGCGCCTCCGATTTGAAAAACTTGCTGACTTCCTAAAACTCTCTACAAAGCTTTCTCTGTTTAGTGTAATCGGCAGGAAGTAAGTGAAAACACCGGTAACTAGTATCATGCCGACTGAAAGAGCAAACCCTAATATTAGAGCAACCAGGTTTTTGCTTAACAGAAATACAGCAAGACCTAGTACAGTAGGTATTGCAGCTACCGCACCTATAACGAAAAACGCAATAGTTGAAAGAAAAAGCTTTCCAGACTTTCTCAAGGTAGCAGTAAAGGCCTTTATAAGCCCTGACTGCTTATCTACCATGTAGGCAACCATTACAGGGACAAATATGCCTATAAATATAATAAAAGGAGCGCTAACAAGATAAAGGCCTAGATCAAGCTGTGAAGTCATGTAGATAAACCAGGCCGTGCTTATGCTTGTTGATACCAGTCTAGGGACAAAGTATGTCGGTCTGCTGGCAAGTTCTTCAAGACTTTTTCTTAGTACAGTCATTAATTCCATTTAATTTCTCCCGGCTTCTCATTTAGAAAGGGTTTTTCACAGCTTGTCTTAAGTTTTCTCTAAACAAAAGAGAAATGTTTTTATCGATCCGTAACAACGATAATGGGTTTTTAGAGTCTGGATTCTGCTCTAGCGCCAGCAAAAGGTTAATAATAGTTACAATCGGTACTGGACTTATGGCAAGCCTCTGGGATTTAGGAAAGAGTTCTAAGGAGAAGCTTGCCGATGAATGGAAAGACGAAGGTGTCCTAGAAGATAAGGTCAATGAGCACCGCCACAAGTTTGAGGATCAGTTCCAAGAAAACATGGATGACGAAGTACCGACACATCCATACAAGATATACCGTGAAATAGTAGAGTCCAACGAATTAACGGATGAGGAAAGAGTCGCGCTGGAACAAATGAAAGATGAGTTCTCCGAAAGATGGCAGGAACTCAAGAACACCCATTCCAATTAGATTCATCGGCAGCTCTCCAGGGGAGGGGGCTACCCGTCTTTCTTATTTTTCTCAACCGGTTACGCTCGATTATCGAAATCTCAGAGAGGTTTTCTGGAGCAGAAGACAGCAACAAAGGCTTCGAAAAGAAGCTATTTTAGTAAAAACTTACTCCAGGTACTTGACCATATAAGGCCCTTCCTTCTCATACCCCAGTTTCCGGTAGTACTCTCGAGTACCGACTGCAGAGATCACTACTACCTTACTTTTCCCTAACTCACGGGCCTTTCCCTCAGCATTATCCATTAACTTCCGGCCGTAACCCTGGTGCTGGGTATCAGAACCTTCCTCGCCGATACTGGTGGCCGAGCCCATAACCTTCAGCTGCCGTACGATTAAAGTATCTTCGTTGATCTCGGGCCTGAAACTTTCAGGAGTTGTTCTCAAACGTGCAAATCCTAGAATTATATCTTTCCCCGTGTCCTCAAAACCGGTGAAGTACTCATGGCCTCCGGAAGCCTCGTAATCCCTCTCCACTAATTCAACATGCTCTCTACTAGGCTCCAGGCCATGGTTACGTTTAACATGGCCGACTTCTCGAGCCCTGATATTTCTGGATCTTTCGCCTTCATCCCAGATCTCCTGTAAAGCCATCTGTCTCAAATTAGTAGTCTGAGGCCCTGCGTCAACTTCCGTCGAAGGAATATCTCGCATCACTCTTTTCACGCGAACATACGGAGGAATATGATCTTTAAGTATTTCTTTTAGCCTCTCTTTGGCCTCTTCATCGTCTATGGGCTCGAATTCACCTTCTTCATACTGCCTGTAAAGCTCCGTGCCCTGAATGACTTCACAGGGATAGATTTTTACCTCATCGGGCTGATAGTCCTGATTGGAGAAAAGTTCTTTGAATTTCTCGATGTCTTTCTCGTAGTCCTCGCCGGGAAGACCCAGCATTATATGGTAGGCGACCTTGAATCCGGCATTCTTCAGTTTTCTTGTGGACTCCTTGACGGCCTCCATGCCGTGACCTCTATTCGTAATTTCATGAGTTTCATCAAATGTGGTCTGCACTCCCATCTCTACACGGGTACCGCCCATCTCCAGTACACGGTTAAGATGTTTTTCCTCGGCAATATCAGGCCTTGTCTCGATAGTAACGCCTACATTTCTGACGTCAGCGGTCTCATTTATCTTCTTGGCCTCTTCAAGAGATTCTGCGCCTTCGTACTCGTCGGGATCTTCTATCTCCTCTTTTTCCGGGTAACTGTTCATTCCGTCGAAAGCTCTCTTCACGAACTCTTTCTGATAGTCCGGATCCTGGAAGGGAAAAGTACCACCCATGATGATTAGCTTGGATTTATCGATTGAGTGACCGTTCTTTTCGTATTGGCTCAAACGGTCGTGGACCTGTCTGAATGGATCGTACTGGTTTCTGATAGCTCTACGAGTTGCTGGCTCCTTACCGGTATAGCTCTGAGGAGCGTCCTTTCCTTTAGGACAGTAAGTACATCCTCCGCCACAGGGTGCAGGCCTTGACATAATTGCTACATTCGCAATACCGGATAGAGTCCTCGTCGGCTTTGTAAGAAGAACTTCCTGAGCTTTCTCCTCATCGTCATCTACAAACTCTAGTATATCCGAGTTCTTCGGAAGGCCAGGGAAACTCATCTCCGAACAGAGCTGTTTCTTCCGGGTCTCTACATCGTCTTTATCCTCTATTTCACCGGCCTCTATCTCCTCGATAATCTTTCTTGAGAGCTGTTTTAAGTCAGACATAATCAGGTATACAGGTTGAAAACTTAAAAAGAAAAGTTAAAAGAAAACCACAGCCGCAACAGTAAACATGAAGAGAAAAATAGCAGTACTTCTAACCGCTTTTCTGATAATCTCAACAGGCCTCGCATCCGCATTCTCACTGAGTTCGATATTCGAGCCAACAGGAAAGGCCGCTGTAATACAGCTTTCCGGAAGTATAGCTCCAACATCTTCTGGCTTCAGCTCAGCAATAACGCCGGAAAAAGTAAGAACTCTAAACGACAAGGCCCGTCAGAGAAATGTAGATGCAGTTGTGTACGAGATAAACTCTGGCGGCGGCGCAGTAGTGGCCTCGAAGGAATTAATGCGTGCAATAGAATCCATGGAAGTACCTACTGTCTGCCGTTTCCGGGATGTAGGGGCTTCCGGGGCATACATGGCAGCTCTCGGCTGCGACAGGATAGTAGCAGATTCTGCTACTTTAACCGGCAGTATCGGGGTTAAAAGCTCTTACCTGCAGTACACAGGCCTGATGGATAAACTGGGTCTGAAATACGTCAATATCACTTCTGGAGAATACAAGGACCTTGGTTCCCCCTACCGGAATGCATCTGAAAGGGAGAAACAGATGTTGCAGGCAAAGGCCGATAAAATCCATAGAGAGTTCTACAGAATGGTGGACGAGGAGAGAAATCTTACTGAGGCCCAGCTTGAAGAAGTGAAGACTGGAGAGCCGTTCCTTGGTTCGAAGGCTAAGGAACTCGGTCTTGTAGATAGGCTTGGAGGACGACAGACTGCTTACAGTGTTGCAGAAAATCTTACAGGCATGAAACTTCGGTTTACTAAGATTGAAACTGAGTCAAGCTTCAACTTTTTCTCCTTGCTAGGAGCCAGTATTGCGGACAGTTTTCTCAGCTCCGATAGCTCTGCGTTTGAATCTGAGTTCCGCTAGAAAACAGAGAAAAGTAAAAAAGAGGATATGTTATTCAGGTCTCTTAGGGCCTTCAGGTCCTTCTGGCTTCTCTGAATGATGCCAGAGAACGTCGAACATAGGGCTGAGGGTTTCCTCGGCCATGTGATCGCTCTTGGACCAGAAAGCTGTTTCCTGAGTGTTGTGGACTTCGTCGTGAGTCATCGACATTGTGAGTGCATCGTCGTCGATAACTGCAAACCTTCCGTTTGGAATATCGAACTCATCCTTGTCTTCCAGATGTCTTACCTCGGCAAACTCCTTAAGATCGTCGACTACATCGGCGTTCTCCTCCGTTATCGGCGCCAAGATCTTTACGTTAACTCCGTTCTCTCTAGCCTCTTGGAGAAGACTGTAATGATTATCTCTCATGTCTTTAAGGCCTTTCTCAGACGTTAAAATCTTTATACTGTCTTCTGCGTCCTGGAACATAGTTCCAAGGTGCTGTTCAATCTGGTGCTTGCCTTTAAGCGATCCCGACATTTCTGCAGGATCCACAAGATCGAGGCCTTGATCGTAGAGTTCCTCGAGTTCTTCTATTGCCTCTGATTCTTTGAATCCATCCAGTTTTCCAAGCTTTTCTTCAAGCTCCTGCCTGTGCTGTTTCTTGATATTCTCTATTGCCTGGTTTGGTGGTATGGCAACGTATTCCATGGGTTTGCTTGACTTTATGACGGCGAAACCTTTCTCGGCCAGAGACTCTAAAACATCATAAGCACGTGAACGTGGAACATTAGTCATCTCAGAAAGTTCTCCGGCCGTAGAAACTCCTCTGCCCAGTAGAGCAGAGTAGATCTTCCGCTCGTACATGTTCAGCCCTATATCCTCAAGGGCGTCCAGTGTGTCTTGACTTGCGACCATTTGTATTTACACCTAAGTAACGGTTGCTTAAAGGTAGTTATAAACCTTTTCTGCCGGCCTCCTCTAACCAAAGGAGAACGACTGATCCGGTTTTATTATCCTACAGTAATTAATTCTGAGTGAAAGTTTATAAAACCTTTCTGATCTTTCTCTTCAGCTTGTCTTTCAGGCCTTTAGCCTTCTTATCGTATACTCTCTTCTCTTCCTTTACGCCTCTCCACTCTGAACTGTCAAACGCACTTTTAATTTGACTCCCATACGTATCATAGTAGCAGATCTGGTTCAGACTGAATTTATGACCTGTTATCACAGGATCATCTGTATAACCAAAGGAAGCCGCCATTAGAGCTGTTTTGTCTTGAGGGATGTCAAATTTTCTGCCGATTTCTTCCGGACTGAAGCCTGACACTAGTACAGAGGCGAGTTCGTTCTCATTCGCTACTAGTCTCATGTTTTCAACAGCGAATGCGGCTTCAGCCATTGAAGATGAGCGGGCGTTCGAACTTCCAACTTTCTCCCTCATACGGTTAATATCAGATATCACTATAACAGAAAATGATGATTCCTTGATTCTGCTGTCGCCAGCAACTTCAGCGAGCTTCTCTAAAGCGCTATCGCTCTCAACTACAATGAACTCCAGAGTTTGGACATTTCCTGGAGAAGGCGCGTGTCTTCCTGCCTCCAGTATTCTCCCAATCACTTGACGTGGAACTGTTTCATCTCTACAACTCTTGAACTTTTTCAAGTTGAGAGCCAAATCAAATGACGACATCAGTATAGAATAGGAAAGCTTACGGTTTAAACCTTCAGGTGGTAAAACAAGAATATGAAGTATTCAAAACTAGTGGAGACCTACGAAGAACTGGACCAGACCCAGGCCACTCTCGAGAAAACAGATATACTCTCTCAACTATTTGAAGAATCCGGAGAAGACCTGGAACACGTAGTGCTTCTAGCACTTGGCAGAATCTACCCGGAATGGAGAGAACCTGAGATAGGAGTCTCCAGCCAGACAATGGTAGATATTATACAACAGGCAACCGGAAGAAACAAGGAAGAAATTGAAGAAGTCTGGAAAGAGAAAGGAGATCTAGGCCTGGCAGCAGAGGAAATGGCCGAAAACAAGACCCAGCAAAAACTGATGACCAAGACACTTACCGTGGAATCAGTCGTCGAGAGACTTCGGAAGGTAGCAGAAATGGACAAAGAAGGCCTCTCCCAGTCAGTAAACATGGACAAGAAGAAAAAAGAAATAGCAGACCTCATATCAAACGCAGAACCAGTAGAGGCCCGTTACATAACAAGAACAGTGCTCAACCACCTCCGCCTGGGAATAGGAGAGGGAATAGTTAGAGACGCTCTAGATAAAGCTTTCTTCGATGGAGAGCACTCAGAGGATATCCAGAGAGCCTACGACTTTACCAACGACTTTTCAAAAGTAGCAAACGCCTGTCAGAAAGGCCTTGAAGAAGTTAAGTCACTGGACATCGAGCTTTTCCGCCCGATAAAATCTATGCTGGCGAAGAAAGTAGATACTATCGAGGAAGGTTTTGAAACAGTCGGGGAGCCCGCAGCCATAGACTATAAGTACGACGGAATGAGAGCCCAGATACATGTTAAGGATGGAGAGGTCAAGGTCTTCACCCGGAGGCTTGAGGATGTAACCAGGCAATTTCCTGATGTTGTAGATGCTGTAGAGAAAAAAGTTGAATCAGATAACTGCATAATTGACACAGAGATCGTAGGATACGATCCGGAGGATGGATCAACTATACAGTTCCAGAAACTCTCGAAACGGATCAAGAGAAAATACGATATACAGAAACTGAAGTCGGAAATACCTGTAGAGGTAAGGCCTTTCGACCTGATCTACGATGAAGGATCGATACTGGAGAAACCTTACAGCGAGAGATGGTCTCTGCTTCGGGAAGAAGTTGAAGAGGAGGAAAATGTTCTCCGACTAGTTGATCATGAGGAAACTTCTGAAGAAGAGAAAGTTCAGGAGATGCAGCAGAGAAGCCTGAGCGAAGGTCACGAAGGAATAATGATGAAGTCTCTGGACGCAGAGTACAAGCCTGGCTCCCGTGTAGGCTACATGGTTAAATTAAAGCCTGTGATGGAGACGCTGGATCTAGCGATTATCGGCGCTAAATGGAGTGAAGGCCGCAGAAGTGGATGGCTCGGCAGATTGTATCTCGGATGCTACGATGAGGAGAATGACGAATACCTGGAGGTAGGCCGTATGGCCACGGGTTTAACAGACGAGCAGTTCCAGGAGATTACGGAGAAACTCAAGCCTTTGATCACGAAAGAAGAAGGGAGAAAAGTTGAGGTAAGGCCAGAGGTAATTGTAGAGGTGGAGTACGAAGAAATACAGGAAAGCCCGGAGTACTCCTCAGGCTACGCGCTAAGATTCCCGCGTATGAAACAGTTCCGGGAAGACAAGGAGGAAGCTGATTCTCTGGAGAAGGTAGAAGGCCTTTACCAGGATCAGAACTGACTTTGAGACAACATGTTGAACTAGCTAAAGAAAGAGGGAGGTAAGTGAGCGATGCGGTGAACGCATGGCTCCTGATAGCCAACCTTTCAGAAGGTTGTTATTCGTGTTTCTGGGAGTAGTGAATCTTCATTCCTCTTTCTGTATCGAACGCCTTACCGCATTCAGGACACTTATGTCTTTCTTCCTCTTCATCCTCCTCGGTGGTGACTTCTTCTTTAACTTCTTCCTGGACTGTTTCCTGTGTCTCGGGCTGGAACTGTTGCTGGACGCTTCTATCACTTTCAGAACTTTCTCTCATCATCTTCCATTCGTCGCTTTCAAGCCAGATAATGAAAGCTCCTATGAGAACCAGTAGGGGGCCGATACCTCCCTGAACCAGGTATAGAAGTTTGTCAAGTTGAGTTGCTGTAGAGAAGACTCCGACTACAACCATCAGTGCTCCGATTAAAATCTTTAGTGCTGGATGCATGGTATCACACCTTAATGATAACAGGTTGATCTTTTATTTGTTATCGTTAAGCAAACAAAGAGGTCCTGACAGGGTTTATAATATTTTCCGGTTAAAAACAGAGGTACGAGGCATCAAAAATGATCGAAAATCATGGATTTTCTGGACATACAGAAACTCGGAGGAGTTTCGAATGAGTTACTACAAATACGCCCAGGAACAATACGAACAGCCTAAAGAGAACCTGGACGAACTCTGGCAACAAAGACTTGTCGAATGGAGACAGCAGGATGCAATTGTAAAACTTGACAACCCGACAAGAATTCCAAAGGCCCGACAACTAGGGTACAAGGCAAAGAACGGGTTTACGCCTGTAAGAGTCAGAGTAGACAAAGGAGGATCCAAGAGAGAAAGACCGAGCGGAGGCCGCAAGCCTAAGAACACAGGTCAAAGCCGATACTCCTCCAAGAAATCCAAGAGAGTAATCGCAGAGCAGAGAGCCTCAGATCAGTATCCAAACCTTGAAGTTCTCAACAGTTACTGGGTAGCCGAAGACGGAAACCGGAAATGGTTCGAAGTCATCATGGTCGACCCAGAGCACCCGGAGATCAAGTCAGACGACGACATCAACTGGATCTGCGACAACAAGAATCGAGCAGAAAGAGGCCTAACACCTGCAGCCAAGAAATCCCGCGGACAGAAAAACCGTGGAAAAGGAGCGGAAAAAGTAAGGCCTTCACAATCCGCTAACGACAACAAAGGAAAGTAAACCCAACCTCTTTTCACATTTCCCTTCCACAACTTTTCTACAAATGCCAGAGTTCCATGACCTGCTTCTAGAGAACACTGCTGAAAAAGTTTGCAATAAGGCCAGTGAGCTAGGCTGGGACAGTACCAACTGCAGCCTGGACACCGTATTTCTGGAGGCAGATAACTGGGGAGAGCTTAAAAGAAAGATGAATGAAAAAAGGCCTGAAGCCGACATACTTGTATTCAAAGGCGGAGACGAAGAACTCAACAGAAAGGCCTGCGAAACCTCTAAAATAGATGTTCTGCTCCATCCTGAAAAAGGAAGAAAGGACTCAGGCCTTAACCACGTAATGGCGGAAGCCGCAGCGGAGAACAACGTAACCATAGGCCTTGACTTCTCGATGCTGGAAAGACCGGGGAAAGAAAGGATGCATGTACTGACCCACTGGCGCAGAAACCTCAAGCTATGTGAAAAATACGATGCCCGTTACCTGATAACGACCTCTGCAGAGGAAAAATACGATCTAAGAGCACCGAGAGAACTTAAAGCGCTGATAGATTCAATAGGATACCCTGGCAGGAAGGCGGTAGTAGAAACCCCTGCAAAAATCCTGAGAGACAGAGGCCTTGCGGAGGATTCAAAATGAAACAGCTACCTCCAACGCTCAGACAGGATCAGAGATATCTGAAGTTTCAGATCCACTCCGAAAACTCCGTAGACTTCTCCGATACAGTAGAGGTAATCTGGGGCTCGGTGCTAGGCTACCTGGGAGAGAAAGACGCCAGCAAAGCCAATATATGGATAATCAAGAACCTATTCGATGAAAAGAAGAAGTCGGGAGTTATCAGGGTTCGATCAGACATGGTTACAGATCTAAGAGCGGCCTTACTGTTTATAGACAGTATAAATGGGCAGAAGGCCTTTATAAGTGTTGAGAAAGTGAGTGGGACAGTAAAGTCTTTAGAAGATTGACATCCACAAACTTATTCACGCCTTTAAATAAAGGAGTCTATTTAAAAGGTTTCACTTTTAAACCATATATAAACTATATAAACCGGTATCTCTTTTCCCCGGCAAACATTCACAGGTGAAAACCAATATGGTAGAAGACGAAGACATCAACATCCAAAACGTAGTTGCATCCGCAACATTCGACCAACGACTCCCTCTCGACCGGATCGCTATTTATCTAGAAAACACAGAATATGAGCCAGAACAGTTCCCGGGCCTGGTCTACAGGCTTGAAGAACCAAAGGCCGCAGCACTTCTCTTCGGCTCAGGGAAAATCGTCTGTACAGGAACACAAAGCCCTGAACAGGCCAAAGAAGCAACACACAAGATCATCGACGAACTGAGAGAAGCAGACGTCGAAATCGGAAACAAACCAGAGATCACAGTCCAGAACATTGTAGCGTCCTCAGAGCTAGGAGCAACACTCAACCTTAACAGAATCGCCTTCGAACTCGTAGGAACAGAATACGAGCCAGAACAGTTCCCGGGCCTGGTCTACAGGCTTGACGAACCACAGGTAGTATTCCTGCTGTTCTCCTCGGGCAACCTGGTATGTACAGGCGGAAGAACCTACGAAGACGTCAAAGAAGGAATCTCCACTTTGGAAGAGAACCTCAAAGAGATTGGAGCACTTTAACGCTCCAACAAATTTTTCTTTAATTTTTAACTCCAGTCAATACCTCGAACTTTCTCCTCAATCCTCTCCGCCAACCTGAAATCTCTCTCGGTAAGGCCTTCGACGTCGTGACTCCACAAGTCAATCTCTACAGCCCCGTACTCAACTTTGACCTCGGGATGGTGAAACTCTTCCTCCGCAAGTGAGAACACGGTGTTAGCGAAGAAAACTGCATCCCGGTAACCCTCGAACTCTACCCTGGTTGAAAGCTTTCCTGCTTTGATTCCCCAGATTTCAAGGCCTTCAAGCCTTTCATCAACTTCTTCGTCACTTAGCTTCTCCGACATAACAAGGCTTGGGGCAGGTTGCGTTTTAACAATTTTTCTAACTAACTATTCAACATGGAGTACGGGGAGGCGGTAAATGAGTTCGAGGAATTTTTCTCTGAGAAATACTACAGAGAGGTCGCCACGGCCGTACAGAACGGAGAAGAGTCCCTGGTAGTTGACTTCCAGGACATGGATATCTTTAACTTCGAACTCAGCGACTACCTCAGAGAGAACCCTGCATCCGCCGTAGACGCTGCGGAGGAAGGCATGGAGGGTCATGACCAGATAAAGGACGATCCTCTTAACGTCCGCTTTGTGAACATGCCTGAAGAAGACTTTGTCTACCTCAGGAACCTTCGATCCGAACACATCGGCAAGTTCATACCGGTTGAAGGAATGATCAAAAGAGCTTCACAGGTTAAACCGGAAGTCGTGTCCGCCATATTTGAATGCACGCAGTGCGGAGACCGATACGAAAAAGAACAGGACTCCTCCCAGCTGAAGTCGCCGTACAAATGTGACTGCGGCTCCAGAAAGTTCGATGTAGTTGAGAAAAAAATGACGGATACACAGGTAATAACCATAGAGGAAAACCCGGAGTCCAGAGAAGGATCCGAACAACCATCCTCACTCCAGGTAAGACTTGAAGGAGACCTCGTAGACCCCGACTTCCAGAAAAAAGTCGTACCGGGAAACGTAGTCGAAATAACAGGAGTGATGAGAGAAAGGCCTGTAAAGAAGAACTCAAAGAAGTACGACATCTACATGGAGGCCAACTACCTCAACCCGACAGAACAGGAGTTCGAAGAACTCACCCTTGAAGACGAGGAAATAAAGGAAATCGAGGCCCTGGCAGAGGAAGACGACGTATTCGACAAGATCTCCCGGTCAATCGCACCCTCCATCTTCGGCCACCACCAGATCAAGAAAGCGATCGCACTTCAGCTCTTCGGAGGAGTCAAAAAAACCAGGGACGACGGAGTAAAATCCAGAGGAGATATCCACATACTGCTGATAGGAGAACCAGGAACAGGAAAATCCCAGCTACTTAAGTTCACAGGAGAACTAGCGCCTAAAGGCCGCTACGTGGTAGGAAAATCAAGTACAGGTGCTGGACTGACCGCAAGCGTGGTAAAAGAGGAGTCCACAGGAGAGTTCTCGTTGGAGGCTGGAGCAGTAGTCCTGGCGAACAAAGGAATGGCCGCAATCGACGAGATAGATAAAATGGCGGCGGAAGATAGGAGTTCGCTGCACGAGGCCATGGAACAGCAACAGATCTCTGTCTCAAAGGCTAATATCCAGGCCACGCTTAACGCAGAGACCAGCATCCTCGCGGCAGGAAACCCGAAGATGGGGCGCTTCGATCCCTATGAGCCGATCCCCCAGCAGATAAGCATCGGCGACACACTACTCTCACGGTTCGACTTTATCTTCCCTGTGAAAGACCAGCCGGATGAAGAGAAGGATACAAAGCTTTCTCGCCAGGTGCTGCAGAATCACCTGGATCCGGAGGAAACCGATGCAGAAATACCTCAGGAACTACTCAGGAAGTATGTGGCCCACGCCAAGAAGATAGATCCTCAGTTAACCCAGGCTGCTGCGGATGAGATACAGGAGTTCTATGTAAACATGCGTTCAATGGGGAGCGGAGAGGAAAACAGCAGCGTACCTATAACCGCTAGACAACTGGAAGCACTGGTAAGAGTAGCAGAGGCCTCAGCGAGAGCAGAACTGAAAGATAAGGTAGAGGTAAGCGATGCGCAGAGAGCGATCGATATACTGAAGTACTCGCTGGAGCAGATTGGGGTTGACCCGGAGACAGGAGAGTTCGATATCGACAGGATCGAATCAGGAGTCTCCAGTAGCCAGAGAAACCGGGTTCAAACAGTCAAACACATAATTGATACTATCTCAGGTTCTGATGATTCGGCACCGATCGAGGACGTGCTTGACGAGGCCGAGGAAGAAGGAATAGGCCGTGATAAAGCAGAAGAGGTTATCGAAAATCTGAAGCGTGACGGCGAGCTTTTCGAGCCGAAACAGGGACAGGTCCAGAAGATTTAAGGCCTGTGAAACATTCAAAAGATTGAGTTAAAACTGTGATACTATGCCTCAACAGGAAAGACAGACAGCAAAACTGACGAACACGGAAGAACTGAACTCAGGTAAATACTTTCAGAAAGAAGGATTCACACCTAACTACCTTCTAACACCGCAGGGCCGGAGGCTTTCAAGGGCCCGGCTAGTGGCTACCGTAGTTGATACCTTTACAAACGAAGATGAAACCTACGGCTCAATAACCCTGGACGATGGCCTTGACACTACACAGGTCAAGTTCTTCAACGGTGTAGACCAGGTTAAGGAGTTCGAGGAGGGAGATATCGTTGAGGCAGTCGGCAAAGTCCGAGAGTACCAGGGCCAGATCTACATGGACGCAGAAGTCCTGAAAGATGTCTCTGTGGAGAAAGAGCTTCTTCACCAGCTACGATACCGGAAGACAATGGAGGAGTGGAGCCAGATCCGAGACACGGTTAAGCAGTTGAAGGAATCAGGGAAGGATCAGGAAGATATCGAGAAAGAGATGGCCGGTAAACTGGATGAAGACGAGGTTGATTCTCTGCTTCAGAGCTTTGGCGAAAGCTTCTCCGCTTCTGAGACACAGGAAGACATCGAGAACCTGGAGAAAGACGTGCTTGACGCAGTAGAGAACCTGGACGAAGGAGAAGGAGCAGACTATGCCGACATCGTCGACGAAATCGACGAACCAGAAGACAAACTAGAAGACACAATCAACGGCCTCCTCTCCGATGGAACCTGCTACGAACCAAAACCAGGAAAAATCAAGAAGCTGTAAAAAAGGTAGCGGGGTAAACTTCTACGGAGGCGATTGAAAATGGATTATGATGATTTACTTGAGAAGGGCCGTGAGCAGGTTGATGAGGAGCAGGGCTCGGCTGATCGTTTTGAGATGCCTGAGGTTAAAAGCAGGAAGAAGGGTTCGAACACTGCGATAGAGAATTTCTCGGAGATTGCGGATGATTTAGGCCGTGAGGAGAAGCATTTGTCAAAGTTTATTCAGACTGAGTTAGGTACTTCAGGCCAGGTTGAAGGCGGTGAACTGGTTTTGAACGGTGAGTTCCGTAGAGGCCATGTTCAGTCCAAGGTTGAGGATTACGCCGATGAGTACGTGATCTGTCCGGAGTGTAACAGGCCGGATACCAAGCTTACGAAGGAGAAAGGCGTTGATATCATGAAGTGTCAGGCCTGTGGTGCTCGAACAGTGGTAGAATAGGAATTTTCTGTTTTCTTTTCTCTCCTATTTTATCGTACTTGTTTAAAGCTTGGGTTGCAACCGGTTGTTATAGGTGTAATAATTTATGCCAGGACAAGAACAATCGCCAGAACAGGCAATGCAGATGATCCAGCAGCGACTAAATGATCTTCAGCTAACACTACACGCACTGATGAGTGTTCTAGATGAAGACGACATGATCGACCAGGAGAGAATCAACGAGAAGGCACAGGAGATCGTTGAGAACCTGGAAGAACAGCAGGAAGCTGGACCGGATCCAGAAGACCTAGAGTAGATATCTTTCTAGGCCTTCCAGAACTAGTTTTTCTCTACATATCTCCTTAATTTTTCTTTCAGATCCTAGAAATCTTCAGGATCGGTATCTCCTTTGAAAACTTCTCTGTAGTAATCGCATTCTTCAGGCCATATGCAGTTCTCGCAGTCAGGGTTCCTCGCTGTCGCGGTATCACGGCCGTACTCGATCATCAGACGATGCAACTCGTACTTGATATCGTCCGGTACCTTTTCTTCAAGGATATTATGCGCCTTTTCTCTTCCAGCATTCCTCGGAATAAGGCCTAACCTCTTTGAAACACGGTGAACGTGGGTGTCTACGGGGAAAACCGGTTTTCTGAAGTAGAAGCTTAGTATGATTGCCGCGGTTTTCGGTCCGACACCTGGAATCCGGGTAAGCCAGGCCTTAGAATCCTCGACACTCATATCTTCAAGGAACTCTATAGAGTATCCGCCTTGATCCAAGGATTTCTCGTCAGAATCTGGTTCTCCAGAAACTTCTTCCAGGTTCTGACTGTTCTCTCTGACAATTCGTAGGGCTTCCTGAATTCTCTCGGCCTTGGTAGGTCCCAGTCCTGCAACCCGGATAGTATCTACCAGTTCCTCGTAGTCAGCGTTTTCAACTTCTTTCCATGAATCGTATTTCTCTTTCAGCTGCTTGAAGGCCTTATCACGGTTCACGTCGTTTGTGTTCTGCGATAGAATGGTCTCGACGAGGTACTCTATCCCTGTTCTTTCAGGGCGTGAAGGTGCTTCTCCATACCTGTCTTTCAACCTCTGGTATAACTCTCTGATTTTCTGTTCTTCATCCATAGTTTCCAGAGTTGCTGAAACTTTTTACAGTCTTCGAAAACCGAATCTGTAAAGCGACTTCAGGCTGCCCATGTTAGGGTTGAAACCTCCAAGATAAGTACCATTAAGCTCCTTACACAGGTCTTTTTCCCCTACCAGGAAAACCTCTTCATCTTCAGGAATAAACTTTTCCAAATTCTCCAGATGACCTTCTATCTGCTCTTCACGTTTCCTCTCAAAACGGCTTTGCGAAAAGCCTCCGCTACGGTGCTGACTGTTAACACGGTCTTTCACATGCTCTACAAGTTCGATCTCGCCACTGCTCTCTCTGAAAATCTTTGAATCTCCTGCAGAGACCTTAACCCAGATCTTTTCCTTTTCTACAAAACCTTTTATCTTGTCCAGGCTGAACTCTTCTCCTGCATCCCATTCAGGCTTGAAGAAAGGCCTTGTATCCAGGTAAAGGTCAAGTATGCCGTCTCTGTCGAAGAAGTAAACTCCTGTACGGGAAAGCTTGTTGAACTGTTCCGCGGAGATCGAGTTCTTCAGGCCTCGAATATCATTAAGGTCTTCTTTCTCGGAGAAGTAGACTGTGACAAGATCTTCTTCAGGGGAGCTGATGGAATCCAGCATCGAGATAGCTTTCTTCCCGGATTCAAAGTCCAGATCTGTTCTCTTGAACCCTTCCTCGGTTTCTACCTGTTCTTCTTGATTGGATTCCAGGCCTTCAACCCTGTCTTTCAACCTGTTAAGTTCTTCCTCTGCTTCCTGCTTTTTCCGGGAGAGTTCTGATCGCCGTTCTTCCTCGGCTTCAAACCTTTTCCTCCATTTCTCTTTCTCCTCCTTTACTTCCTCCAGTTTTTCCTCAAGTTCCTGTATTCTTTCCTCTCGGTCTTCAGATTTCAGAGGCCACATACAGCATTACTTTGGCTCCGGGTGTTTACAGTGTTTTTCCCACGTGTTTCTACCTGTGGAAAACAAAAACCCTTTTAAATTTCGTTAGGCGAATTCTGTTATAGTGGTAAAATAATGCCCGAAATGACTGTTGAGGAACTTCAAGCGGATTCAGATAACGTTGAAATCAAAGGAACGATCAAAAAGCTTCCAACCCCGAGAGCAGTATCAACCCAGTACGGCCAGAAAAAGATTACTACAGTAGTATTCGAAGACGATACAGGAGAAATCGACCTGACGCTCTGGGAAGAAGAGATCGACGCAATAGAAGAAGGCGCCGAGGTAGAGATCGAAGGTGGATACGTCCGCGAATGGGCCGACGACCTTCAACT
>JBDGSF010000019.1:0-4772 GCA_042217675.1 Candidatus Nanohaloarchaea archaeon
CAGGATGCGGTAGGGGCCTTGAATCCTTTCAGGCTTGATGCGAGTGCTATCTTCGAGAAGTCGCCTTCAACTTTCAGGATATTCGAGGTTACTTCTCTGGAGAGGTCTTCAGGGTTTTTCTTGACATGGTATGCGCTCCGGGTTGAGGATTCGTATGCGATCTCGTACAGCTGGTCTCTGGTGAGAAATCCCTGGCCACGGTATTTCTCTCCGTATTCTTGGAGTTTCTCCGGCATGAGGCCTTGTGTTTCATCGTAGAGTTCCAGGTATTTTTCGACGTTAAAATTCATAGTTTCTGCTCCAGTACCTGTTTCGAGGCCTTTCTGACTTTTTCCCTATGTTTTTTCTCTGTGTGTACGTTCATGTCCACGAGCCTCCATTCTGCTTTGCCTAGTGCTTCGGGAATCGGTGAGTACTCGGAGAGTTTCTTGACTTCCGAGCCTTTCTTGACTTTGATATCGATATCCTTAATCTCCGGTGTCCATGGCTTGCTGACGAGAACTTTTTTCTGTGGAAGGCCTGCGGTCTCTGCGATATCTTTCTCCAGTTGTTTCTCATCTATTTCTTCCTCAAGTTTTTCCATATCTGTACGGCTCTTTGACTGGATATCCCAGTTCAACGCGGTTTTGAACAGGTTTCTGTCCCTAATTTTTGAGTAGTAGTACCGTGAGAGGCCTTCAGAGTTCATCAGTCCTGTATGAGCGGTGTAATCGTCTAGCTGCATCATTTCCTCCAGAGAGTTAGTTTCTACGTAGTCTTCGAGCGCTCGCTGAAGCATTTTTTCTGCGATGCGGGAAGTGTCGTGCAGGTACACTGATTTGTTCATGTGGAACCTGGCGGTAAGCAGTGATTCCAGGGCCTGTACGGCTTTGTATCCGAAGACAAGTCTACGGGAGTCTATCTCGGCTACCCGGATTATCGTGTCGGAGTCTATATGACCGTACTCTGCTCCCGAGTTATGTGCGTCGCGCTGGAGGTAGTCCATCCTGTCCGCATCAATATCTCCAGCAACTATCTGGCCGACCTCGAGTTCTCCTCTGATCATCTTCTTTATCCTGTCTGCGTCGGCCGAGAACCTGTCCTCCAGCTTTTCCACTTTTCTGCAGGAGAGTTCTTCATGTGAAAGGCCTTTCTCCTCTGCTACTACTTCTGATGCGTGTGAGAAAGGGCCGTGACCGGAGTCGTGCATCAACGCGGCCAGTCTTACTTCCTGTGTTCTTTCCTTGTCCAGTTCCAGGCTTTCGGCGAATCTTCCTGCAAGATGCATTACCCCGATCGAGTGCTGGAACCGTGTATGAGTTCCTGAAGGATACACCAGCGGAGTTAGACCCATCTGTCTTATTCTTCTAAGCCTTTGCATCTGCGGAGAATCCAGCACGGCCTGTTCCTGGTCATTTACCTGGATGTATCCGTAAAGCGAGTCTCTTATCGTTTTCATCGGGTTTAATCCTTCCTTTATGAAATCTTTTTAATCCAGTTGTTGAGCCAGTTTTTCTGCTCTTTCGCTTGCCAGATTTTTGAGTTCTTCCTGGTAGGTGTGGCGGTCGCGGACTTTTTTCTCGTCGAGGACCTTGGCAACAGGTTTATCGGTTTTTGAATCAGTTCTTATAAGCTCCGATACGGCCTCGGAAACGTATTCGCTTCCGGTCATATCTCCTAAAGCGATGACGGCCTCAAAATCCTCCAGACGCCGGGCTACCTCGCCCGGTAGATCAATAAGCTGGTCGACGGTAAATCTCTCCGAGTTAACCCCCAGTTCCTCCAGCTGTACTTCTGCGTGTCTTCCCAGCTCGAAATCGTTTTCAAGCTCTATAATAGCTACCGCCATCAAATCAGAATTAGAGGCCTTTTACTAAAGAAGCTTACTGACCGAAGCTGTCCAGAAGCTCTAGGTAGTTTTCCTGAAGCTCTGTAAGATCTGTACCGGTCTCTTCCTCGGCTTTTTCGATCGCTTTTCTTCTTTCTTCAGCCCTGTCAACCGCTTTACTGAATGATTCCGGGTCGTCTTTCAACATGTAGAATATCAACGTCCTCAGGTCTCTTCTCCGATCATCAGAAAGTTCTTCTCCATATTTCCCCAGGGCCTGTTCCACGCCTATTATACTGCTTCTTTCCTGGTTTAAACCTGTGAAGCGAGCTATAAAGTTTCTGATTCTTTCCCTGATCGAAGGCTTCGAGTTGAAGGCCTCTATACTTTCCTCAGGGTAGCCAAAGAACTCCCCCATCTCTCTATGGTATTTTTCAGGGTTTTCCGCTCTTAACTCGTCTTTGTTATCGAAGAAATTTTCTCCAGGGTTTTCACGGCTTGCCTTGACGTCTATATAGACAAATTTTTCTTCTTCAAGGCCTACAGCTTTCCACACGTTCAGTCCGTGACTGTTTAAGTAGTCGACGAGTTCGTCTAGATGTTCTCTGTCCGGAAGCTTCTGGCTGAATCCGCAGCCCTTCTTTTCCCCAAGGATGACCAGAAGCAGTTTAAGAAGGTTCACGTCCTCGATTTCTTCAAACTGTTTAAGGCCTTCAAGGCTGCCTTCGCCTTGATCAGCAGGGCAGAATTCGTATTTGTCGATGTTGTTCATCGAGTCCAGAAATCTTCCTAGTTCCTCGAGACTTTCAACCATTTGAATAGAGGTTTCTCGCCTCTTCTTTAAAGATCAACGGGTGAACGACTAGAGAGAAGAAGATAGTTACATCTAAAAGATTTTCTTCCCTGAACAGATTTTAGGATGACCGATTTTAGGGAGAAAGAGTACTGGGCGCTTCACAGTCTCTTCGAGGCCTTGGCGGAGTACGAAGACGTGGATCTGGAGGGTACGGATTACGATGACTACGGTGTAGGAAGTCGTTCCGTTCACAGAAAGAAAAGCGAACACAAGGAGGCAATAAGGCTGATCAGCAGGGCTCTTGAAGAGGAAGCCGATATTCCGGTGACGGAGCTGGAGACGTGGGATGAGGATTACGACAACCGTTCCTATATGGCTCGCTGGGACGACCGGGAATACGGAAGTGAAGACATGGAGAGAGTACAGGGATAGATACGTTTTACTGGATAAGCTGTTCTAGAGGCCATCTATTCAGGGATTAGATATTTGAAGTTTTCCCCATAAAGTATAGTGAAGGTGGAACCGGATGGGCGAAGTAGACGTGAATGGAGATGAACCTCGACCGGCTGAGCAACCCGGCGAAGAAGAGTTCAAGTGTCCTAACTGTGGTTCTACCGGTTTTATTGAAAACGAGGCGCAGGGAGAACTTATATGCCGTGAATGCGGTACAGTGGTTGAAGAAGACCGTGTAAGGGAATCGGCCTCTCCAAGAGCCTTTACAGCAGAGGAAAAAGAGAGAAAAGCCCGGACCGGTTCACCGGTAACCTATACAAAAGCAGGTAAAGGAATCCGTACCTCTATCGGTTCAGGAGGAGAAGTAAGAAAAGTCTCTCCCGGGAAAAGAGGCCAGTACTACCGTATGCAGAAATGGCAGAGCCGTCTAGGAGAATCCAAGGATAAGAGAATGCAGACTGCTTTAAGAGAGATAGGAAGACTTGTGGACACGTTAAATCTTCCGGACACAGTCAAGGAAGAGGGCTCAAGGCTCTACGAAAAAGCCCTTGAGGAGGAAGTGATCAAAGGCCGTAGAATTGAAAGGGTTTCAGCAGCACTGGTTTACATAGTCGCAAGAAACCAGAGAATACCTCGTACAATGAAGGAGGTGGCAGACAGTGCGGGCCTGGAGAAAAGAAAGCTCGGGCAGACCTACCGATACATAACCAAGGAACTGGATCTCGATGTAAGACCTGTAAAGCCTGAAGACTATCTTCCAAGGTTCTCTCAGGAACTTGATTTAAGCGGTGAGACACAGGCCTTAGCCAGGAAATACATTCTAGAAGCTAGGAAGAAGAGTATCCTGGCCGGTAGAAGCCCTGGAAGTATTGTGGCTGCAGCTATTTACCTGGCTGCAAGCCAGAGAGACGAAGAGATCACGCAGACCGAGATAGCTGATACTACGGATGTTACCGAGGTAACAGTACGGAAAGGCTACCGAGATCTGAAGGAAGGCCTTGGACTGGAGGAGTGATGAACCTTTCCTTTTTTGTACCGGCGAACGCAATACCTGTTCTATGGGTCTAGGCCTTACGAAGAAGTTCAGAAAGCTGAACGAAGACGAAGAAGATGATGAAGAGGAAGACGAGGAGTAAGTTCTCGTAATTTTTTATCCTCATAAGTTTCACTGGATAGTTTCTACTGTATGGAAGATGATCCCAGCTTCATTGTTCTGGATAAGGAAGAGTTTGATAGAAAGATGGAGAACGGAGTATACCCTTACACCATGACCTCCTCCGACAGGTACACTAATCCCGCCAGTTTCGATTACAGAATCTACTCCGAACTCTCCCATATTCTGGAAGACAGATCTGGAGAGTATACCTTGCTTGACATAGCTTCTTCCTCAGGAGAACCGCTTAGAGAAACAGCGAATAGGCTGGAAGAAGAGACCGGTACCGAGTTAAGGCCTGTAGCTCTAGACGTAAAAAAGAAGATGATGGAGAAATGCTATGAAGAAGGAAACGCTGAACCTGTTACAGGCCTGGGACAGGAACTGCCTTTCAGAGATAACTCTATCGACCTGGTTGTCTCCAGCCAGTTAAACCTGAAAGACAACTTCATGGAAGAAGTAGTGGATGAAATTGACAGAGTTATGAAGCCTGAAGGCTACGCAGTTCTCTCAACAGGTTACGTACTTGAAGAGGATAATTACCAGGGAGTACACCACGGAGA
>JBDGSF010000002.1:0-3667 GCA_042217675.1 Candidatus Nanohaloarchaea archaeon
AATGCAAGGGCATCGGCTCCAGCTCCGAAGTCATCCGCCACTGGAACCGCTCCGGCGGCCTCTTCAGCGTTCCGCCCGAGAGCTGGCAGGAAGAGAACAGGGGTAAAAATTTCCGAGACTAAACAGGTGTAGATGACTTTCTGCCAAATTCTGTGTGATAATCTGTCACAAATGATACTTCCTTTTCCGAGAGCTCGTACAATTGGCCTAGAAATTCGTCCACTTCATCTATAGTATCTTTAACCGGAGGTAACACAAACTGATGGTAATCCTGCGGATGGTAATTAGACATTATTTCTGACCAGAGCTTTTCTTTTAAAGAATCAATTTGATCAGAATTTTGCATTATCACTTCTTTATCAGGTATAGGGAATCTTTTTACTTGGCTTTTTGTCACGTCATGCATGTTGCAGAAAGTGAACCAATATAGGTAAAACAGGGAGCTATTCATCGCCAAGAAGCAAAAATCCCTCATAATCTCTGATTCAAAGTGAATATCTATCATGTTTTTCGATTGTGGAAGTTCTTCAATAGAAACATTCATCCAATAGTCACCAGATCTCCTATACTGTATGAGGTGGCCTTCTTCCTCCAGGAGGTCACCCAGCTTATTTTCTTCATTAGCTAATTTTGAAAGGATGGAACGCTTAGTCTCCGACCCTACAGAAGGGTATACCATGTAATTTTCGCTATTTCTGGTCGAGCCAAGAGAATCTCCTAAAATTAGTCCCTTAATTGGCGAAGTTTCTATATTTTTTAGTGCCTGACTTCTATTTTCAGAGTTAAATCTGATGAAATCACTCGTCTCCCAAGCAGCAGGATTTTGAGAATCCTTCCTCGCTGTGGTTATTGCAACATTAATCTCAGCATTTGAAAATATCGAACTTGGTCTTCGAGCAAAGGATTTTGACTCCAATGCAGAACATTTTTTCTGTAAAATTTGCCTAACTTTTGACAGATTGCTGTTCTTCAATAGAGCGGTTGTAGTAACGTTTCCAAATCTACCGCCTTCTGCAAGTAACTGTAACTGTCTCTCTATAAACTGAGAAGAAATTTCATTCTCCGCACAAGTTCCATATGTCCCTACAAGAGCTTTCTCGGTATCAGAAAGAACATTGCCGTAAGGAGGATTTCCTATTATCACATCGAATTTTACCTCAGGGTTCTCAGAGTCCCTGTTTTTGACTGTTTCTGGAAATTGTACAATCCAGTGAAAAGCGCCAAATGAAGCATCCTCCGCTAATTCTATCTTTTCAAGGTCGTATTTTGTTACTTTCCTCTCTGTTTCAAGCTTGAACTCGTCTAAAAGAGGAGATATCTGAGACTTAGAGAAATCTCTTATATCTTCACCCGTTACTTTGGCGCTTTTTCCTTGCCTCGGTTCTACATTAAATCCCTTCTGAGAGAGTTGTTGCTTCTGTTCCTCAGAGAGAGCTGTGCCATCTCTCTTCCTCACAGTAATTTTGCGGAACTTAGGGAATAGATCTCCGCTTCCAGCTATATTCCGGAATTCCTCCCTAGAGTTAATTTCATCCTCTACGTAATGGTTTAATTTGCTAAGAAATCTGCCGGTCAAGTCTGATTGTCTTTCTTCTATTCTGTTCCTAAGTTCTTGCCTTGAAATCTGTTCATTTTTATAATTCTTCCTTAGTTTTTCAACTTCGCTAAAGTCCACATCAAAATCTTCTAGTGTAAACTGGCCTTTTCCCTTTACAGGTAATCCAATTAGGGAGTTTCCTGCTACTATGTTGACATCAATGTTGGGAAGTTGACTGAAGTCCTCCTGCCAAGAATTTCCTTCAACAATCTTTAACCAGACTCTCAGCTTGGCAATTTCTATTGCCACAGCATCAACATCTACACCGTAAATTGAGTTTAGGGCAATACTCTTCTTAATCTCATATTTTTCTTTTTCTGAAAGTTGGCTGCCTCCCTTAGAACCTCTTCTTATTGAGGCATTAACTTGATATATCCTCTCCATTGCACTGGTAAGGAAATGACCTGATCCACAAGCCGGGTCTAGAACCCGTATATCCTTGATTCTTTCTTCAACTTCCTCATAACCCTGCTTACTTTGGAACCAAAAAGATTCACCTTCGACCTGCTTGAGTAAGTCATCTAATCTCTCTTGAGATACCTCTTCTCGGAAAGTCTTTTCTTGATCCACATGGTCAGCGAATCCTTCGATTATAGATTCCTTCAGTTTTTGATCTATAGTTTCCTTGGTTATTTTCTGAGTTACATCATTTGGCGTGTAATAAGCCCCCATATCCTTTTGCCTATTTTCTTCTGCACCTAGATGATTTATTGCTTTCTCAAAGACGGCCCCAAGTATTGCAGGGTTTACTTCAAATTCTAGACTCTGTCCCTCGACTAACTCTCTAACTGCCTTCTCCATAATCGGAGTCTCTACATCGTATTCTTCCTCTCTCTCCAAAGTCGGCCGGAAAAGACCTCCATTGAGATAAGGTATTTCGTCGTAGGGTTCTCCTTTAACTTCCGGCTTCCTATCTTCTTCGGGAGTATTAAGCACCCTATAGAATAGAGGTTTAATCTTAGCTTCATACAACGTGAGAAGTGAACCCTCATCATACTCTTGAACTCTATCTGAAAGGAATCCTTCAGATATCACGCCATGCTTCTCTAAAAATTTGAC
Organism: Candidatus Nanohaloarchaea archaeon; assembly: GCA_042217675.1. GTDB lineage: Archaea > Nanohalarchaeota > Nanosalinia > Nanosalinales > Nanosalinaceae > Nanohalovita. The sequence goes on from JBDGSF010000002.1 coordinate 2,657, forward strand.
AAACATCAACCTATTTACCAGTTCTACCGCAAAAATGTCTTCTTCTTTCTCCGTTGCGCCTTCAGGAGCTCTAATTCCATTAGTAAGACATGTCTCGTACTCACCTTCAATCTTATCGCTGTCTCCAAAGATAATTTCAACATAGAGCTCGTAGAAGTCTTCAACGTTTTCGGAACGCTTTTCTCTTAATTCTTTAGGAGCCTCTTCAGTCAGAAGCGGAACAATTTTCTCTGGTCTCAGAATATCAACAAGCCCGCCAATCTCCTCCTCAACACTTGTCTCACCTATACGACTCTGACTTATTATTCCTCTCTGCCTTGCCTTCTCTTTGATGGCTTCCCTAAGACTATACCTTCTTACCTCTTGGTTCTCTGTGAAATCACCGCCTTGCTCCCTCCTTATTAAAACAAATTCGAATCCATCAGTCGCTATACCATAGTTCGGCCAGATATCGACTCTTAGGTAGTCCTGTTTAAGTTCAGTTACCCCCTCCTCAATTTTGTTAGGCTTTTTATTCTCGCCTATTATTAATCCGCAGGCCTCATCTAAGCCGAAATCTGGCTCTTCTTCTTTATCATCGCTAATAGATCTTAATCTTCCGTCCCTACGGTTCAAACCTAAACCTGAAAGTATGTCGTTGATAAGTGCATCTTCCATCCAAGACTCTGGTGAGGTTCCAATATTTCTCGAATCTACAGCAATGTCAGAGCTTTCCGGTACATACTCTCCTGAGAAAATTCTTTCTATCTTCTGAGGATCTTTTATCGAATCCTCAACAGAATCTAAAAACCCTTCTATCGCCTCCTCTACATTTCGAATTGCTTCTTCTCTATCTGGAATACCTAAAACCCCTATATTTTCTCAAGACTTATCTTATTCTTAAAAGTTTACTCGAATCACGAAACTCCTCCTGGCAAGAAGAGAAAATATATCTTTCATAGAGAAAACAGCAGAACTTAATCTTCCCCGGTCCAGAGGATGCGGGCCGTGACGGGGAGGTCGTGTTGGTGG
>JBDGSF010000020.1:0-5056 GCA_042217675.1 Candidatus Nanohaloarchaea archaeon
TGCCAAAAATAAATGGAGAAAGGGAAAGAAAAAAGGCCTTTACATGTAGCCGAGGTCTCTGAGCTTGTCTTTGACTTTTTCCGCATCAGGGCCTTGTTCCTCTGTTTCCTGTTCTTCTGGGTCCTGTAGCCATGCCGGTTCATCGCCTTCCCAGTATTTCTCCGCTACCGGGAGTTCTTCTGCATCGAGCTGTTCCGGAAGGTCTTCACGGGTTTCCGGGTAGCTGTTGATTCCTACGCCTGTCTCATCAGGAATCATGTGGAACCATGTTACGTCCCACACATCAGTTGTTTCAAGCTGGAGGATAGGCCTTACAATCAGCGAGTCCTGTCCTGGAGTGTAGAAGTCTTCGTTTCCTCCGGTTTCCCATCTGTCGCTTCTGATCACTGCTTCTGCGTCTTTTTCTGAAGCGGTGGTGAATCCCCATCCCTCTGCAAGGGCCTCGGCGAACTCGCTCTGTTCTTCCAGGTAGATCTCGGGTTTTTCGAAGTCGTTTTCTTCGCAGACGTTTCTGACTATCCAGGTTGTTACCGTGGAGTCCCTGGCGTCTTCGAACTCTACAACAGTGTTCTCAGGGCCTTTATCTTCAAGCGTCTGTTTTACTATTTCTTCTGCTGCTCTGATCTTGGCTTTTATAGGTGCGTTCTCTATTTCATCTCGTGTTACAGGTGCTTCTAACATGGTATTATCAGTTCTCCTCTAAATCTAGTACTTCTTCAGGAGTTATTTTATTTTCTTGGTCAAAGCCTTCATCATAAGTCACTATCTTGTCGGCTTCAAGTTCATTAAAGGCCTGTAGGAGAAGACTGTCATCAAATCCGCTATGTTCGTTTTCAGCAAGAGCATTCATACGGGATGAAAGACCTGTATTCACTATTTCTAGGCCTTTGCTGTTGTATGCTTCAAAGTAAAAGTTGCCTATGTCTTTGTGTTCTACTCCTCTGTTTTCCATTACTATTGCGGAAGCGTCCATGTGGAAAAGGGTTGTCACAGCTTCTATATTGCCGGAACTTACTTCATCTAGAAACTCCTTACATGCATTTTCCTTTTCTTCTTGGAGCGCGATATTGAGAAAAATATTTGCGTCAATCAAGTATCTCATCTTCGTATGCATCACCTAGCTCGTTCTGAAGATCTACAGCCGACTTATCAACATCTGAAAGCTTCCCCTGAAGAAAACTTCCTAACCCTTGAGAACTGTTAATCTCTTCATTACTCATTCTCTCGGCCCATTCTTCCATAGCTTTCTCTGCGGCTTTACTTATTGAACCTCTTTTATAGCCAAAAACACGCATTGCAGCTTCTCTAAACTTCTCCTCCTTGTCATCTGGAACGGAAACCTTGATCTCCCCCATCTTATTCACCTAGGTAACAAAGTACCTTCGAACTTTTTAACTTTATTGATTTGCTTCAAGTTCCTGAAGTTTTTCGTAGACTCTTTTCTCTTTATCGGATAACACGATTTGAGAGTTTTCCTGGGTCCTGTGGCCTGTATCGACAAGCGATTCATCGACTTCAAGACCTATCTTCTCGAACGTGTCGAAGGCCTCTCCATCCAGAAGGGATTCATAGCTGACAATTATCGAATCTTCTATGTTTTCGTACGCGGCTATAAGCGCGTTGTTGTTTTCAGCCCAGGAAAGCCCGAACCGGCTTATACCTCTTCTCAACTGGCTGGATTTAACGTCCCGCGGGTTTCTGTAGATGAAAACCGCTTTCATATCTTCAGCCAGGTACCTGTAGAAGAAGAGGGCCGGAATCCTCACCAGCTTTAATCCAGACCAGCCTTCAAAACTGTTAAGCCGTTCCACAACCTTGTTAAGTTCTTCAGTGTTTTCATCAGTCATTGCGTTCTCCAGCAGGTCCTTGGAGACTTCTTTAGAGGTCTCAAGCTCGTAGTAACCTTCTTTATTGTATTCATCCTCTTCGAAGTCCGAAGGAAAGTCCACTCCCGCGGATTCCACCAGTTGAGATGCTAGAGATGTTCCGCTTCTCGGATGGCCTGCTACAAAAACTGTTTTCTCCACAACCCTGGGCTTTGCCATAAAGAGAAAATAGGCCTGGAAATCTATTTAATCTTTCCAAAAAAATTCTGACAGCTTAAAATAGATGTAAGATAATTAATTTTTCCATGAAGTACGCCGATCTGCATACGCATTCAACACATTCTGACGGAACCGATTCAATAGAAGAAGTGGTAGAGGTAGCGCGTGAAAGAGGTTTCAACGCTGTCGCGGTAACCGATCACGATACTCTTCACGAAGGCCTTGACTTCAGAGTAAAAGATTTTGACGGTGTCGAACTGGTTAACGCAGCTGAGATAAAGGCAGAGATCGATGGAACCAAGATAGAGATACTTTCCTACTTCCTGGATACCTCGGACGAAAACCTTCTGGCATTAACTGACAGGATTGAAGAGCTCCGGGTCGAGAGAATGCAGGAAATGGTTGACAAGGTAAACGATATGGTGGAACCCAGGGTTTCTATTGAAGACGTTGAGGAAGAGGCTGAAGGCCCTCTTGGAAGACCGCATCTTGCAAAGGTTCTTGAGAAAAAAGATGTTGTTGAATCTGTCTCCAAGGCCTTTGACCGGTTCATCGGCGATGATTGTGAAGGTTACGTGGCTACCAAGAAGCTTTCAGCGGAGGAAGTGATTAACACTGTCAGGGAGAACGGCGGCGTTACTTCTCTGGCGCATCCTGGCAGAGATCTAGGTGAAGATGCGGAGGAGAAGGTCGAGAAGCTTTCTGAACTGGGGCTTGACGCGATAGAGGTTCCATACAGCTACGACCGTCTTGAAAACGAGCACGGAATAGAGATGTATTTCAAGGAGGGAAAGGCCCGTGAAATAGCCGAGAAATTTGATCTACTGGTTTCCGGCGGTTCCGACTCTCATGGTACAGGCTCGGAGAAGGATTATATCGGAAACGTTAAACTGGAATACGAAAAAGTGGAGAAGTTGAAGGAAAGAGCTCGTTCTAGAGGTAGCCAAGTTCCCTGAGCCTTTCCTTGACTTTTTCTTCCTCCCCGCCAGTCATTCCCGTTACCTTGTCTCTTTCCTCTAGAAGGCCTTCTTTTTCGAGGTAATCAACTACTTTCTCCGCGCATTCCTCCGGGGAATCGTTTTCTGTGTCGATGTAGACCTCTGGATCTTCCGGTTCCTCGTAGGGATGGTTGACTCCTGTGAAGTTCTCTATCTTTCCTTCCTCTGCTTTCCTGTAGAGGCCTTTCGGATCTCTTTCCTTGCAGGTTTCTACCGAGCAGTCTGCGTGCACAAGTACGAATTCTCCTTCCTCTTCTATTTCTTCTCTTGCGGTCTGTCTTGCGTCCTCGAAAGGCGAGATTGCGGCCACGATCGTTGCGATGTCGTGGTGGTTGAGAAGTGAGGCTATTACCGCCATTCTCTTGTTGTTGATCGCTCTTTCCTCCTTCGTGAATCCGAGATCCGGATGCATCTTCTTCCTGAGGTTGTCTCCGTCCAGGTTATGAACCTGTTTATCTCTCGACCTTAGTTCCTCCTCCACAAGTTTTGCTACAGTTGATTTTCCTGACGACGGTAGTCCCGTGAACCAGATTGTAAAGCTCATTTTTTATTTCACCAGCGGTTGATCGAAGTCTGTAATGGTTTCAGCTACTTCAGGCCTCATCATCTCCTTGGAAGGTGTTTCCCCGTTGGAAAGCATGTTCCTGATCTTTGTACCTGAAGGAGTGATGTGGTGTTCCTCGCCGTGAGGACAGGTTTTCTCCGACACCGTGTCCTGGCATTTCTCGCAGTAGAACGCGTAGTCGTAGAACATTGGCTCGATACCGATCCTTCCGATATCGTCGAAGATTTCCTGGGCCTCGTAGTCGCCGTAGTAGTCTCCTACACCGGCGTGATCTCTTCCCACGATAAAGTGTGTGCAGCCATGGTTCTTTCTTACAATTGCATCGAAGACAGCTTCCCTGGGCCCCATGTACCTCATCTTGGCCGTGAAGATGCTCATCGCGGAGTGGTCAGGGTAGTACTCCTGTAGAAGTGTTCTGTACGCGCTGAGTATTACCTCGTCGCGGTAGTCTCCTGACTTCTTGGCTCCGATCTTGGGATGAACCAGTACCGCGTCAACATGCTCCATAGCTGATTTCTGAAGGTATTCATGGCCTCTGTGCGGTGCGTTCCTGGTCTGGAAGCCTACAACGGTATCCCAGCCTTTCTCCCTGAAAAGCACTCTTGTCTCGCGAGGATTGAGGTTGTACTCCGAGTATTTTTCGAACCCTTTCCGGATCAGTTTGATGTCGCCTCCTACCAGGTAATCATCCTTCTGGAGGTACATCTCCACGCCAGGGTGATCGGTGTCCGCGGTCCTGTAAAGTTTTTCAGCGGCCTCCTCCTTGTCATAGGTGTAGATCTCGTCGACATCCATCGTTGCAAGGATCTCATCTCTATGGGTGAGCGCGATTCGTTCCACGTCCTGTATTCTCTCCCTTGTTTCCTCGTCGACATCCAGTACGATCGGCACTGTCCAGACCGTACCGTCCTCCAGAGTCTTATCCTCAACCACTTTCAGAAAATTGTTCCGATCCATGAACCCTTTCAGTGGCGAGTAACGGCCGTCCGCAATGTTCTGAAGGTCTTTGACAAGATCTTTCCCAAGCTCTACTTTTTCAAGTTTTTTAGCCTCTTCCAGAAGGCCTTGTTTTTTGTCTTCTTTGACTGTTCTGTCTACAAGTTTTCCTCCATGTGGTGGAATCATAGTTGGTAGCCTCTTGCTTCAAGTATTTCCCAAAGTTTCTCGTGGTACATGTACAGAAATACTTTGAGTAATGCTCCTGCACCGGCTATGCTTCCGGCGACAGCAACGCTTCCCGTGAAAATGTAAGATGTAAGCATTGTGGCAGCTGTCCCGTGAATCCGCCAGCTTATGCTTTTACCTGCTTTCTGCATCAAACCCATTTTATCACTTCAGATAACCCAGGCTCTCCAGCTTCTGAGCAATCTCCTTGGCCTGTTCCTCGCTTAGTTCTTCCTCATCGTTTTCTGATTCCGCTAGTTCCCTAAGTTTATCCTGGACGAATC
>JBDGSF010000021.1:0-2962 GCA_042217675.1 Candidatus Nanohaloarchaea archaeon
CAGAGTTCGATCATGTGAAGGCATGGCCTCCAAAGGCCATGCATTACGGAACTGTGGACTTGCTTCCTCGGGCATTCCGTTCATTAATTCTGGCTCCGGCTTTTTACCAAGTCTTTCTAGTTCTTTGCTTTTCTCTCTGCTGCTTTTGAAATCACTATTTCTCTCTGGACGTGGTACTCCTCTTTGTAAATATTCGAGATGTACTTCGAGAAACCGTACAGAACAAGTATCAACGTAACCCCGATATAGGAGGCAACCTTTTGAAGAAGATAGGCCTGTGGAAGCCCGAATGTGGTTGCGAGAGAAGTAATTAACCCGGCGTAGAGAAGGCCTTTCAGTATTGTGTTTATCAGTTTAGCTGACCGGTACTTGTTCAGGCTTCTACTGTATTTTTCCAGTTCCCTGCTCTCAAGAACCTCTGAGGAAAAATGTCGGACCTCTGATTCTGCTCTTCCTAGAGGAGTAAGCCTGAAGAACTTCTCTTTGAAGTCCTGGTTCTCTATGAAGCGGGGGCGCGATTCCTGGCTCATGTGGAGAGATGGTTTCAGGAGGTATAAAACTCTGAGTGAGGATAGTAATGGTGTATGGATACTGGCAGAAAGATCGATCTCTTTGGAGTAGCAGCGGTTCTTTTGTTTGGTGCGGTTCTTGGAACTGTTTTCACGTATAACCACGTGGATAGCAGGATTGATAGCTTGGAGAACAAGGTTGACAGGATCGAAGGCCAGAAAGTTGTCTATATAAATGGTACCTCCCGTGGACAGTCCCTTGTAAGTCTCTATCAAGAGGTAGAAGGTTCAACAGTATCTATCAATGCTATAGGAAGCGGGAGATCACAGGGTTCGGGCTTTGTATACAGCAAGAAAGGCTACATTGTAACCAATCAACATGTGATAGAAGGGGCTGACAAAGTCGAAGTGATATTCAACGATGGGACAAGAAAAAAAGCCAAAGTAGTAGGAAAAGATGTGTACAACGATCTAGCAGTGCTAAAAGTAGATAAAAAAGGCCTCAACCCTCTTCCGCTCGCGAACTCTTCCAAAGTTAGGAGAGGGCAGACAGCAGTAGCAATTGGAAATCCTTTCGGCCTCTCCGGCACTATGACAGCAGGAATAGTATCTGCCAAAAACAGAAACATCAGGACAGAAGGAGGTTTCTCAATACCAAACGTAATACAGACAGACGCAGCTATAAACCCTGGTAACAGCGGAGGCCCGCTGATCAACATACATGGAGAGGTAATAGGGGTAAACACTGCAATACAGTCCTCTACCGGAACATTCAACGGTGTCGGGTTTGCCATACCATCTAACACTGTTAGAAGGGTTGTCGAAAACCTGATAGATAAAGGAGAATATGAGCACTCATGGATAGGGGTTTCAGGCCTTGACGTTAATTCTGAGATAGCTGACGCAATGAACCTGAGCACGAACGATGGTTTTCTGGTAATGGAAGTTGTTAACGGAAGTCCTGCGGACGAGGCAAATCTTCAGGGCGCAACAAGGAATGAAACAATCAACGGGATAAAGTACGCATTAGGCGGCGACGTGATAACAGCCATAAACGGTACAGAGATGAAGGGGATAGGAGATATACTTAGCTACCTCTCTAAAGAGACAAGGCCTGGAGATAAAGTGATTTTGACTGTTATAAGAGAGGGAGAGAGAAAAGAGATTCCGCTTGTGCTGGCACCAAGGCCTAAGGATTAATCAACTTCGTATCGGAGGAGCGCGCCGATTCCTCCGAAGTTATCCAGTCTTTCTCCGGCCTCGTGGTCGGTGTGTACAATATTTACTTCTCCGCCCATCTGCTCTACTTTCTTTGCCAGCTCCGGATTCCTTCGGTGTTTTTCCGCTGTAATCACAAGTTCTTCGACAGCGCCCTGATCTATAAGATCCTTGACTGGGTCACCGTAGCTTACCTTTTCATCGCTGTTAAGCCGGTTGAGAAACTCTTCAATAATCTCTGACTCTTCCGAGATACGGGAGGTCTCAACCACTTTTTTCAGAGCCCCGCGCTTGATCGCCTCGTGAAGACCAGTCTTCCCTGTAACAGAGGTATCCTGCAGCATCGTCTTCTCCAGAGTCTCATCCGAAAGCTGGTTCTTGATCTTATTCTTCTCATTGCCAGGCCCGCAGAGAATAATATAATCCATGTCATCTGCGGAACGCTCGATAACCTCCTTCACCTGGTTATAGAAATCACCGGAGTCCTTATCCGATGAATACATTTTGCCGGGGATATTCTCCTCTACGTTCGACAGATCTTTGATTCCGGACTCCTCCACAATGTAGAAATCGGCGCTTCCTTTCTCGATGAGACAGAAAAACACTTTGTAACTTCGTTTCTCCTCGGCCTCCTCCAGACGGGACCACTCTTCCTGGGTGAAATCCTTCCAGATCTCGAACTCCTGCTCAGGCTCCAGGTTAAAGGTGTGAAATCCAAGTTCAATGTCCTCGGCACCCTCTAAGATCTCTCCGGTAACGCGCAGACGGCTCTCCTGATACTCCGTCTTTTCCACCTCCAGAGTCAAGGTACAGGTCTTCTTCTCACGGCCATCCAGCTTCGTACGCTGAGTAGTGGCCCTGACTTCATCACCTTCGCTGATAATATCCTTCAGGTACCAGAGATCATCCTGGTTCTCAATCCTGATCTTGGCGTAACCCTCTCCGCGATCGGTTTTCAACAGCTTCATACAGTTCAAAGGACAACCTACAAATAAAAACCTGCAAAAACCACTCATAAGCATGGAGAACGAGTTCGCCGTCATACTTGTCGCAGGCCTCGCAGTCTTCGGACTATTCTGGGTAGCATCACAGAACTACAACTTCAACAACCAGGCCCAGTCAGAAATAACGCTCTACCAGGAAAGCTTTGGAAAAATAGGTGACGCCAATCAGGATCTCAGAACAGTGAACTTCGGCAGTTTCTCAGTTGGAGAAGGGCGAGGCGATGTACAGGC
>JBDGSF010000021.1:3062-13202 GCA_042217675.1 Candidatus Nanohaloarchaea archaeon
TCTCAAAGAGGCCTGAAGAATGAGCTGGTTGAAGGACAAGGCCTTATCGCTTATCGCATACATACTGCCTACGCCTATCGACTTCGACTGGCTGGGTGTTCTAGGCATCACAAGACTACCTGTCCTGGGAAAACTACCTGTAAAAAGAATAGATTTTGGAGCCCTGTCATGGCCTAAAAGAATACTGGCTCTTACTCTCCTGTTAATACCTTACTTCGATCTTGAACTTTTCACTCTCCTGGGCCTGGACCATAAACTCGGCCTTTACTCGAAAGGTTCTTCAAGCAGCGCTTCAAAAAATAGATCAATGAGCGGTTCAAGGAACAGCAGTTCTCCCAATAGTGGGGGCCACACCCTGGGAGGCCTGCTCAAAGTAGGAGGAGTACTTCTTCTCATCGGTGTGGTATTCACCACAGGATACGGAACTCTAGCCAGTAACGCGGTAGGAAACCAGGTAATAGGATTGGATCTGGGTGATAAAATACTTGCGGTTCAAAAGGCCTTCCAGCAAGTCCGGTGCATGGGCAATGCCGCATGTATGCAGAGGTGGATGTTTAACAATACTCAGAGACCGGAGTCAGAAGTTGAGGGCAGGGAATACAAGCTTAGGATAGAAGGATTCTCTGTCAACAGCGGGGATACCGTGAACGTAGCGGGAAGAAGGCCGGGCTATGTCTTACCGGTTTCTTTCTCGGTGTATAATCCTAGATATGGTCTTAAAGGGATTGACGCTCATAATGCAAAGTACAGAGTTAGGATTCAGAAAGCACAAGGTTTTGCAGGTTTAAGTGGTGCTAAAAATCTGTGCTCGACCGGCTGGAAAGCTTTAAACGGTCAGTATGCTGCGTCTTATGGTGGAGAGACAGGAACTATTTATGCTGGAGGGTTTGCAACTCCTCTGGGCAGCCTTGATAGTTTGAATCTCAGTAACTGTGGCCTTATGCAGCCAGGGCTTAGCCTGAATCGGCATGTAGAGCTTGATGTAAGATATCAGTACTCTTCGCAGTCCCAGATATCCTTTGAGGCTATGGCAGCTGATAATATTAAGGGAAGGCCGGACTTCAAGAAGTCTGAAACTGCTGATACTCCTGTAAAAACGTATATCAACGTCCAAGATCCTGTAACCTATGTTAACAAGAAGGGAGAAGTGGTTCCAAATATTTTCCTGGTAAAAGTTGGTTTTTCCTCCGCTCAGAACAATATAAGATATAAGGTGCATCCTGAAGAACTGGTGATTCATGACTCTTCTGAGACAGTAGATGTGGATCACGCACCTCAATATCAGGAACTTGTAGATACTGCGAACTGTAGAGGCCTGAAGAAGGTTGGTAAGAATACGTACAAGCTTTCCGATTTCAAGCAGCAGTATATAAAGAGCAGGTATGAGGAAGGAAGGTGGAACACTCCGAAAAATTCTCCATCCAAGGCAGTCTGCGCAATGATCCTGGAGAACCCTGAATCTATCAGTCCTTCAGGAGAGTCGCTTAGAATGAGTGTAGACGCAAACTACACGGTAGAAGTCAGCGAGTCAGTAACCAACTTCAAGGTCCAGAACACTCGTTGCGGTGCAGGTTACGAAAGAAGAAACTGTCCCTTCCTCGTTCCCAAGGATAAGAAAGATGAGTACGAAATAGAATCGGAGCACTTGATTAGCAGATGCGATCGGGATCTAAGGCTTCAGGCCACTGATGGATGTGATGTAAGGAAAGGAGGTATTAACGGCGGCGACTGGAGAACAGTTAACCTTTGGAACAATGCTTCGGTTGACGGTGATATAGAGGAAGGAGAAACTGCCTATACATGGGATTTCATCGCCGACAAGTACAGAGGACAGAAAAATATGATTGTGAATGATCCCGCAGTCAGTAATACCGCTATAGGAGTATCAGACGAAGGCCTTTCCAAACTTGATAGTGCTAACAGCGGTAGTGACGGTGCTGCGCTGGTAGTAGAAAGCAGCTTCGGAGCGAACGATACAGAGGTCAAGAAAGTTGATCCGGTACTGTGTAAATCCTCTCCGTATGCCAGTAATTACTCTGCCACGTTGAAGGAGTTCAAAGAATACTGGAAGGAGGGCAATCCGCAGGCAAGTGAGATCCTGGTATTCGGTAATCCTGCTAAGAACAGTTGTTCCAAGAGCCAGGACTGGTGGGACGGTATTACTAACTGGGTATTTGGCGGTCAGTCGCCGAAAGAGAAATTCAAGAGCGAACTAGATGATTGCATGGCCAACGGCAAGTTAAACGGCGTTATAGTTATCGAGGATAGAACCTTTAGGTGCTTCGACGGCTAGGCCAGGGTCAAGGTTGAAAGCAAGTTTCTGGTACCAATCGCAAGGCCTAGCATCGCTATAAGGAACAGGTAGTAATTTTTCTCCTCTCCTTCCATACGGGTATTAATGTAGTAAACCACAGGTACAATTATAGCGGCTTTAACAAGAAACATGCTGTAAGGCCCTAGCATATTTACTGCGAATCCGGCCAGTACATGCTTCTCGTTTCCGCCGAAACTTAGAGAAGTAACACTGGTAGACGCATCGAAGAAGTGAGCTGCCACAGGAATCACGAAACCAGGTTTCAGGAGGTCAGGCCTTAGCTCTCTGAGGACAATATATCCGGGGATCAACCATCCTGCGGTTAAACCTATGAAGAGGCCTAGTGCATGGAAATTATTTACAGAGTAGAATGAGAGTGTGGCGGCCAGAGCTGTGGAACCGATAGCTGCCAGCACTTTTTCATAGCGGTAATCAGTTTTACGGCCTATCGCCTGAGATACTTTTATCGAAATGGCTGCGAAGACGAACAGCACTATAAAAATGAAAGGCGTCTCCAGTAGAACAGTGTTTACTGCGTTGATATCTTTCAGGGATCTAGCTGCTCCTCCGAGGAATACAAAGGGAGCGATTCCTTTGAAGAATTTCCTGTCAAAAGTTATTCCCATCTTTTTCGAGATAGGGTAAACCAGGTACAGCGCAGCTATCCCGAAGATCAGGGCATAGACTGTTGTATTGTAGGGATTGTAGTACACGGATTCGTTAGCTACAGGCCTCCAGAACTTCTCTACTAAAAACCTTTTAATCTGGGTCAACATAGTATGTGTATGAACAGCCGGAAGATAGGCATAAGTATCTTGTTTCTGGTAGTGATCGCATCCGGATGCATGGATAATACTTCCACGGACTCTCAGTCAGGAAAAGCGATACAGGTTAAAGGCCCTGAAGTAAGCCCTAGCTCCGGCCGAATCTTTGAAGGATCCACTGTCAGAGTATCGATGGGAGTAAAGAATACAGGAGAGATGAATGGAACTCTTACAGTAGGGGATCGAGGCTCCCAGATACTGACCAACTACTGCCCGGATATGTTCAAGATTATACGGTACGATGCACAGAGCTCTAAAACCAGTGCCGAGCATAAAACTTACTTCCTTAAACCTGGCTGGGAGGCCAGCTTTGAATGGGAGCTGAAACATATTGGAGACGTAGGGATACTTAAAGACAAATGTACTTTGAACTTTCAGGCACCATTTAACTACAGTGTTGAGGCCTATAAGCAGCTTCAGATAAAGAAGAATGCTGAGGCGGGAGGCGATCCTTCTCTATCCTCCAAGAGCTCGAAGGGGCCTCTGGCAATTCAGATAGAGACGATAGGAAGCAGTTCTGACCAGGGAGCGCCGGTATTTATAGAGGGAGACAGCATTGAATTATTTGTAAGATTCAGCAAGAAGACGCGAAAGGAATCTCCTTACAGAGGGCTTCTAGATATATCCAATATAGATCTATCAGCAACCGGAATAAGTATTAACAGGTCAAGCTGCAAAATACCTGATCAGATAATAATGTCTGAGGGGGATTCACAGATTATCAGATGTGATCTTGAATACGGGGGAAGTATAGACGTTCCCAGTATCACACCTCAAGTTACAGTCAAGGCGGACTACCAGTTTGTTAAAGACGCAGGCTCTCGAACCGTGGTGGTGAGATCAGGTGGAAACTAAGCTAGTGATACTGCTAGGCCTTGTAGTAGTTGCTTCAGGTTGCTCTAACATGCCTTTTGACGCTCAGCTGCCTGTTGATCAGTCAGACACTAAGAACAGCGGCGATCAAAGAGTTAACGGGAAAGGCCTTGAGATAATAGAGTTGAATGCTGCTGACAATACTCTGAGGCCTGGCCAGTCCACGGTTATCACGGTAACTCTGAAGAACTACCATACAGAAGATGTTTCAATTCTTGAAAATACATTCATTAATACAGGTCAACTGAATGTTACTGATCGAAGCTGTAGTCCTTCAAAGATTAGAGAGGCGAAGAAAGACCTGAGACCGGTTATGCAGTGTGAATGGGATTTAAAGGCGCCGAAGAGCATGGATATAGGAACTGAGGACAAGCTTAAATCAATTACATACTATCTGAAGTATGATTCAAGTCTTACACTGGCCTCACCTCTCAAATTGAGGTTTAAGGAATACGATAACGTTGAAACCACGTCCACAATCAAGAAAAGCTTTTCAAACGGCGAGGTTAAGGGAACACTGTCTGTAGAAAGCCCTGCAACTTTACAGGGCCGTCAGATAGATTTCACTGTTAAGGAAGTGGGAAGTGGTAGAGTGGCTTCGAAATATACCTTTGATTTCTTCCCTCAAACGCCTAAAGTTTTCTACGGCTGTCCTAACGATGAGGCGAAAGAACCTATTGTCGGAAAGAAACTGGAGTTCTCATGCACGGTTAGAACTGACTCTCCAACTACTAGAAATCTCTATTTCTCCACATATTATAAATATGCCAAAGAAGAATCACTCAACATAAACATCGTGAACGAATAATGACTCAACTTAATTACAAAGCCGGTATAGTCCTTCTCGCAGCTGTCGTTCTTGCATCAGGCTGCACAGATAACACTAAACAAAACTCTGTAACAGTAAGCCAGAACACAGGCGTGGAAATAACAAGTTTCACCGCATCCCCATCATCACTTACAGCTGGACAACCGGCCACACTCCAGTTAAGCGTTAAGAATAGAGGAGGCGTTGATGCAAAGAACGTTCAGGCCCATCTTACAAATCCCGAATTCGGAAGCGATAGCGGATTATGGAGCATAACTAGAGGAGATGCATGGAAAGAAGGATTCAATACTCTGCCAGGCCCCGATCCTGATGCCGGTCAGACAGCCCTCACCAGAACTTTCCAGTGGAATCTAAAGGCACCAAACAAGGATAACAAGATCGCTATAGACTACGGTTTCGATGCAGATGTATTCTACAAGTACCAGACACAGGCCGTAACCCAGATGAGAGTTGTCAACACTAACTCTATGGAAGAGCAGCCTACTCAGACCAATCCAACAGTGGAGAACACAGGAGGCCCTATTCAGATGGGAGTCCAGATAACCTCTCCAGTAATATTTACTGCCTCTAATAATGGAAACGACAAGAACCGATCTTTCTGCGTGACCATCCAAAACGTTGGTGCAGGAACACCATTCCTCTACGAGAAATCCAAGGTTAATGGAAAGTATTACAGAGGAGTAAACGATGACATAACTGACAAGATAAAGCTTTCCGTTAATTCGCCAAGCAGTTTCATCAAGTTTAGTGATAGCTCCGCTACAAAAGAACTTATATCGGAGTCACCGTCTTACTGCTTCGACATGACTGCCAACTACGTTTCGACTAGCGAGGGCCAGAAGACTGCACCGATAACTATTACCGCTAACTACGGCTACAGGGTTGAGGACAGTACCTCGATAACCCTGAAGTCTGGCCCATAAAATCTCTCTTTCTTCCTTATCTGTGAATAATGAGGAGGATTTTGAAGAAGAGAGCAGAAAAGGTTCATCCTCTGTAAAGGATGAACCCTACAATTGCTGCCGACACGATAATCGAGATCAAGAGTTTTACAGCGGTATTCGAGGCCTGTACTGTCTCCAGCAGCCCTCCGGCTCTCTTCTGGAACATTCCGGTAAGGCCTTCTGCTACACCTTCATCGCTTTTGATTGCTTCTCTAATTTCTTTGCCGATCACGAGTTTAACGGTTTCTGACTTCTTGATGTTGTTACCTACTGCTGTCGCGGTGATCTGGACTTCGCCTTTCTTCTGGAATGGGATGCTGGCGTAGATGTAGGCTGTTTCTGTCTTGCCTGCAGGAACTGTTATTTCTGAAGGTTTAATGTCTATCCAGGATGGTCCTTCGTATGTAAGTTCGTAGGTATTCTCCTTAACTCCTGTGTTGTTAAGTTTGATCTCGTAGACTGTACTCATGTTGTCTCCTGTGCTCTTAACCTCGGGTACAACGTTCATTTTGAGATCCCAGCAGTTCTGTACTTTGAAGCTGCCGCTGACAGACTCCTGAGGTTTGTCGAATGTTGTTGACTGCGCGGTTAAAGTGAATGATTTGCTTGCGCCTTCGCTGTATTCTTCTGCATTGAATGTAACGCTGACTTCTCTAGACTCTCCTTCCTCTACTTCGATAGTTGACTGTGAGAGAACTCCTCTGGTGGTTGTCAGGTTGTAAGTGTCATCTGCTTCACCCGTGTTCGTAATGGTCGCTTCGTAATGAACCTTCTGGCTTTCACAGACATTTCTTGTAGAGTTATCTAGCTTGAGATCTACACTGTTGCCGTTGTAGACATTCAGGGTTACAGTGCTGGAGGCCTTTGATTTTCCTTCTGCAGTTACCGTGATCTCTCTGTCTTTAAGCTTTTCTGGTGTCACATTGAGTGTTACTGTCTCTGTTCCTCCTGCTTCAACCTCTACGTGGTTATCCGATAGTCTTCCGCGAGAGGTCTGCAGTGTAAAGGTATCGGCCTTGGTTCCTGTGTTCATAACGGTTACCTGGAACTCTGCCGTGTTGAATGCTGCAACTTCCTGGTTGCCTGGGCTTATAGATAACTTGGAGCTGTAGCAGGCCTCGGATACAAAGTTCACTCTCTGAATATCCTGTGCATAGCTTGTCGTTGAAGCTGCCACCACATTAAATGACCTTGTAAAGGCCTTGTCTGAGGATGCAGTAAGTGTCACTACTTTGGTTTCTCCGTCTTCAAGTGTAACTTTGCTCTGTGAGAGCTGTCCGTAGTCTGTTGTAAGTTTGAAGGTCTCTGGCTGAATACCTTCGTTGGTAACTTCTACACGGTAGCTGGCTTTTTCTCCTCTACAAACTGTTTTGGAGGTGTCAAGAGAAAGGCTTACTTCGTGTTCCTTTACCACGTTAGCTATCCCGGTGATGGAGTACCGGTCTCCTGTGGCTCTTGACTCTGCGGTTACTTCAAAGGAGTAAGTTCCGGCGTCCTTGTCGACTGCTGGGTCATACCATACGTAAACTGTCTTTTTTTCCCCGGCGTCCAGGTAGAAATCTGTAGGCTGGGCTGTTACCTCGGTGGAGCTTGTTAAAATACTGTAGTGGTCCTTGACAGGCCCTGTATTCTCAATCTCTACCTGGTAAGAGGCGTAGCTATCTATAGGTGCTGTGGCCTCCTTCGGGAAGATATTTAAATCAGCCGTGCTAGCGGCTGCTGTGGTCAGTGATGTTAAAAGTAGTAGTGTTACAAGTAGAGTTTTTCCAATCCTTTGCATTGAAATTGTCACCTGTTAATAACACCTTGATTTAAATTTTATATATTAGTCGATAGTAACAAAACCTGGCAAGTTAATAAAGAAGTTTAGAAAGGCCAGAGCTTTTTCAACTTGCCTATCCAGGTTTTGCTCTGATCCTTCTTGGTTCCTCCGGACCAGACAGTTACGTTCTCTCTGTAGATCTCAGATCCGTCTGATTCTATCACTATATCTCCGCTGTAACTCCCTTCCTCCTTCGGCATGACGTAGAAGTAGACGGTATCTCTTTCCCCCTTGCTCAGCACTACTTCCTTCTCAGAGGTCGAAACCCAGCCATCAGGAAGGCCTTCCAGCTTGATATGATATCTCCGGAGTTCGTCGTGAGTGTTGTATATTTCGGCCTTCACAACTCCGGACTCCGATTCAACAGAGGCAATACTTTCCGGGAAGCTGGTGGTCTCAGGGCCTGTCTCCAGGACCTTGATTCTGGCGGTAGCTGCAGTTCCCTCTCCATAGGTTACTGCCCTGATCATGTACTCGTGTTCTCCTGGATTGGATGCTGTAGGTGTGAAGCATACTTTTCCGCTGGCCTGACGGGTCTGCATAACCACGCCGTCCCTCAGCAGCACTACTTTCGGATTGATCTGAGAGTTTATCTGTGCGCAGAGTTCGAACTCCTCGCCCTCAAACACCTCTCTCGGAGGATCAATCATGGTTGCTGAAACAGTCGGGAGCACCTCAAGATTCCTGTTTGCACTGATAGAATCAGTCTCCACAGATACCGAGTGCATCCCAACCTGACTTACCCGGATATATGTCTGGAAGTATCCATCAGGTTGAGTGCTTACCTCTCCAACTTTCTTGCCGTCGACCTTGACTGTAACCTCTGAACGGCCCTGCGCTCCGTCAACGTATCCTTTAACCTGTACAGGCCTCCCTGAAAGAGCTCTGTCAGGATTGATGCTTAGAGAGATATCGCTGGCCTGACCGTAGTTAGTGATACCACAGCTCTCAACGTTTACTGTTCCCGAACCAGTGTCTGAATCCGTGTTAGAGGCCTTGACTGTGAAGCTCTCTGAACCGCTGCCCTGAATGTTTGTGAAGATGATTGATGTTCTTTTTTCCTCTCCTGCATCAAGTATCAGGGATCTTCCGTTTATGCTGGAGCCGAGGCCTTCGCCGCTTATATCTATGACTTCCTTGCTGTTGCCCTGGTTCTCAACCTGGAAGGATACAGACATGCTGGATCCTCTGCAGACGGTTTCAGGATAGTTAAGGCTGCTTACTTTGAGATCCTGCTCTTTGTGAAGCTTGTATCCTCTTGTGAAGTCATCATCTTCCTCTATTTCTATCTCGTCCGTCCTGGTGGTGTAGCCTGGCTTCCAGACTGTGACCTCGTAATCTCCGGGCTCTAGATTGAAACTGGCCTCGCCGTCGTCACTCGTCCATTTAGTTATGCTGTCATCGTTTTCTACTTTCACTCTTGCGTCTTCAAGCCTGTCTCCATTCTGATTCACCACTCTTGCAGTGAAATGGCCTTTATCTTCCTCTTCTCCATCTATTTTGGAAAGAGTTATATCTAACTCTTTATCTTCTCCGTTGATGCTGAATTCTCTGGTTATATCTCTGTAACCTTCTTTGGATACTTCAAGCTCGTAATCTCCGTTTTCAAGTTCGAAGCGCGCTCTCCCGTTCTCGTCGGTCTCTTTTTCCCTGTCGGCTCCGTTACTTATCCTTACCTCTGCGTTCTCAATGTTGTCTCCGTCGCGGTCTTCTACATCAACAGTCAGTTTGTTTTCTTCGTCTTCCCCGGTCGAGGACACGATTATCTCGTCGCTGCTCTCCCATTTCTCGTATCCACAGGGGCTTCCTACGGCCTCTACCTGGGTATAAACCTTTACATCGTTTTCAGGCGTTACAGTCTTGGTAATTGTCCTAACGCCGTCAACTGTAATGGTTTTATCCATGTATGTTGATTCCTCAGTGTCTGCAAACACCTGGAAATCCTGTTTAACGCTACCTGAGTCTATCCTCAGGGAGACCTCCGTGCTTTCTCCCTTACTGATAGTCTTATCGCTTATCTGAACTCTGCCAACTGAGATCTCGCATTCTTTATCCACATCTTTTTTCTCCAGTTGAAGAGTTTCCTCCTGTTCCTCGCCCTGACTCAGGTATACTCCTCTACTGGCATCTATATAACCATCTTTTTCCGCATCTATCTCGTAGCCGCCGCTTTCAAGTCTGAATACTGCTGTGCCATCGCTACCCGTGCTCTTGGTCTCACCATTTACTGTGACATCAACATACCTGAGCTTCTCCCCTCCAGACATAGTATTTACAGTGAGGACAGCCTTATCCTCGCCGTTGTCTGCAGGAAGGCCTAAATATACTGTCTCGGTTTCACCGCTTGAAAGGTACACCGATTCTTCAGAGTACTCTCCGTTAGCGCTTGCGCTTACAGTATAACTGCCCTGATTGAGATTGAAGATCGCCAGGTCATTTGAACCTGTGTTTTCAGTCTTTCCGTCAACCTCTACATCAACATATGTAGGACCATCCTGATTTACCTCTCCAGTGTAGACTCTAAGCTTTCCTTT
>JBDGSF010000021.1:13302-15069 GCA_042217675.1 Candidatus Nanohaloarchaea archaeon
CATATGTAGGACCATCCTGATTTACCTCTCCAGTGTAGACTCTAAGCTTTCCTTTTTCCGCCTTTCTCTCGAGTGTCAGAGTTTCTGTTTGGTCTTCTCCAGGGCTAAGGTAGATGCCTTTCTCTTTGTCTTCGTAGCCTGATCGTGAGGCCTTAATGACATAGCTTCCTGATTCCAGCGTGAATTTGGCTTTTCCATCGCTGTATGTGTTCTTGCTTTTTCCGTCTACTTCTATGTGTGAGTAACTTATTCTATCTCCTTCTCCATCAACAATTTTGACTGTGAGAGCAGCTTTTTCCTGTTCTCGTTTCTCTAGTTTTAATGTTATGCTCTCTGATTCACCTTTACTTAGATAGATACTTTTATCTGCGTCTTTGTATCCGGATTTGGAGGCCTTTATTGTATAGGCACCTTGTTTTAGCTCTAATTCCAGTTTGCCGTTTGACCTGGTTTTGTAGGATTCTCCGTTGATACTTATCTTTACGTTTTCAAGTGCGTTATCTTCCTCGTCTACGGTCTTTATGCTGAGAGATGGCCTGGTCTCTTTCTTCTCTAGATGGAGTTTTCCGTAGCTGCTTGTCATTGAGCCTAGTTTCTCTCCGTTGAAGTAGAGTTCTCCTACAAGTTGGTAGTCTTCTCCTACCGTAAGAGAGTTTTTCAGGTTCTCCCAGGTCAGTTCGCTGGATTGAAGAGTTTCTCTTTCTCCGGAGGAAAGGTACTGCCATTTCTTCGCTAGCAAGGTTTTTTCTCCGTTGTCTGCGTACCATTTCACCAGTACACTTCCGCCGGCTACGCCTGTGTTCTTGACAACTGCCTGCAGGTATGTGGAGTTGTGTTCTTCCAGGGTGTAACCTGTTGCTTTCACGTCTTTGAGTTTGAAACCGGCTTCTTTCAGCTGGACAACGTCTACTGTCTCAAAATTTGAGTTCTTTCTCTGTTCGTCGTCAAAAGCCCTCAGAAAGAAGTCGTGAGTGCCTGTTTCTTTGAAAGTATAATCTATCGATACTTTGCAGCCGTAGCTGCAGTATCCAAGATCTTTATCGTTTCCAACGTTTACTGAACCGCCGTAATCTGTTTCCCGTTGAAGAGTGACCTTGTCAATATCAGTTCCGTAAACTGTGCCGGTAACAGTGATACTTGCTCCTTTCTCGTATTGAGAGAGCAGAGGATCCATATCTATATCTGAAATCGCCGCGGAAGCTCCTGAAACAGTTAGAACTGTAATAAAAACTATAGCTGCCAGCTTCATCTTTCCATTGTTAAACATAATTTCAATGACACCTGTTACTCAATAGTGATAACAACTCTTTTATATTTTTCTGAGGCCTTACTCGAGTTCACAGGTCCATCCTGCAACATCGTCTGTCGTGTAGAGAGGCTTTGAACCGTTCTCTCTGTAGACTTCCAGTCTCCCATCGGTCGTCATCTCTACCTTAATATCTTCGCTTTCAAGGCCTTCCTCATCGAGGTAGAGGTTAACCTGTTCCATCTGGTACTCTGCAGCACATTTCTCTACTTCTGAAAGATCGTAGCGCTCGCCCATCGAAAGTTTTTCTTCTGGTGCGGTGCTTTTCTCATCTTCTCCAAGTATGTAGCCGATTACTCCTCCCGCACCTAGAAGGCCTAAACCCGCTGCTCCGCCAAGAAGCCTTCTCCTCGTTATCATGCTTTCTTCCTCTCCTGAGTCAACTACCGGCAGGTTTTTGGGGTTGGGGTCTTGGTATTCCTTTGATTTCTCTTCTGGAATTTCTTCGAGTGTCGAGTCTA
>JBDGSF010000022.1:0-12297 GCA_042217675.1 Candidatus Nanohaloarchaea archaeon
CTTGAGAACCGGTGGGACATCTGCTCCCTCCTGGGTTCAAATCCCAGCTCCGGCGAACTCATCTACAGAGTTCGATCATGTGAAGGCATGGCCTCCAAAGGCCATGCATTACGGAACTGTCAACTATCCGAAAATCTCAGCGAAATTTTCTATGAACGCAGAAACTCTCCGAGTTTCGAGTGCTTCCTCAGGCAGTTGGTTCACAGTCATCCGCTCCGGCGACTCGTTACGCTGAGATCGACACGCAAGACAGGGTTCTGAAGAACCCTGTATCACAACAATCATTTCAGAAGTCTGATTTCCAGCAAAAGTAATTTCTACACTTAGCACGGTAAACTTTCTATGCAGGTAAATGTAAGGCCTTTCCGGCCGAGTGATAATCTTGACGTAGCCACTATAGAAGGGCACGAATGGAGCAGTAAACAGTACTGGAGAGATATAGCTCCGGGAGAGGAGTACGCTGACATTCCTGACATCGGCCGTGACAAGGAGTTTCTGGTGGCGGAGCTGGAAGGAGACGTGGTAGGATACGTGCTGGCCTTCAGAGTTGACGACGAGAAACATCCTTTTCCCAGCGATGAAGAGTTCCAGAGGCAGGATATAGAGAAAACGCTTTATATCGATGAACTGGAGGTAGGGCCTGGGGCCCAGTACCAGCGGGCGGCAGGAGAGCTACTGGAAGAATTAATGCAGAGATCATCTGAATACGATAAACTTCTTTTAAGGACGAATCCTAAGGAGAAGAAGGCTATGGGCCTGTACCTGAAATATGGCTTCCAGGATCTAGATGTGGAGGATCCCGAGCATTCGGAGAGAACCTACCTGCTACGTGATCGGTAACCGATTCTTTTTATTCAGGCCTTCAGTACTTCTCTAATGTATGAACGCTGAAGAGTTGATGGGTGAACCTGACTCCATAAGTCCTGATGCCTCCGTGGAAAAAGTGGTGGAGGAGTTCAAAGACGCTGAAAACACTCTCATAGTACGGGAGGAAAACAAAATAATGGGGGAAATCCACGAGAACAGCCTGTTGAAGGCCATGATACCTGAAGACAAGCTTGACGAGGAATCAATTATAGGTGTTCTCGGGCTTTCCTTCGACGAAAGCTATGTATCCGACAAGGCAGAAGACCTTATGAACGAGCATGAAGTAACTGTAGGGCCTGACACGGATATAGGAGAGATTGCTTTCCTCATGGACCGTGAAGACGTAAGATCTATCCCTGTAGAGAAAGACGGCGATATAATCGGGGTCGTACACGAAGACAGTTTAATTGAAAACTTCTCGAAAGGAGGCGAATAAAATGGCAGGAGGACTAGCCGCAGGCACACTCTACAACGTAGGAATCCTTCTAATGGCCTCGTTTATACTCGGAGAAATATTTGAAAGAATAGGTCTGGAATCAATCCTGGGATACATCACCGCCGGACTCATACTTGGACCTTCCGTTCTCGGAGTGATGAAGGCCTCCGCAGTACAGTCATTCGCCACAATAGGTGTCTCACTCGTACTGTTCCAGGCCGGACTTAGAGAAGAGAACGCCGCCGACATTTTCAGGCATAAAGAAGGCCTCCAACTTGGGCTTGGAATACTTGCAGGATCCTTCGCCTTTATATTCGCAGCACTGTACTTCTTCGGAAGCCAGTTCCTTCCATACAACACGTTGACACAGTTCCTGTTCATCGCACTCGCCTACGCCGTAGTCGACATAGGAATTCCCTCCAAGATCATGATGAGCCGCGGAATGCTTAGAGACGAGATAGGGAAGTACACGATCAAGTCCGCGGTCATCAACGTCACCGCAGGCCTCCTAATACTGACAGGGCTGGTCCTAGCGTTCTCGCCTGGAGAAAACGTTGCGTTAAGGCTTGGAGGGATTCTAGGTTTCGCAGCAGTTTTCTACGTTCTGCACGAAACCATTCACCGGATCGACGACTACATCATCAACTTTGAAGAGACCGAGGCCCAGTTCGCAATCACGTTCGCCTTCCTGCTAGGCCTCTCATACGCAACCGAGATAATAGGTCTTTCAACAGTCCTCGGAGCATTCTTCGCAGGGATAATTGTTTCAAGAAGCGAGTTCTCCGAGTCAAAGGCCTTCCAGGAAAAGATACAGGCCATCGGGCTGGGACTGTTCATTCCGATCTTCTTCGCCTGGTTCGGACTCGGGCTTGACATTGGAGCAATTATCGCCAACATAGAGGCCGGAGTCTTCCTCTTCGGGCTTTCCACAGTCTCCAAACTGGGAATCGGTTACGGGGCCTCAAAGCTGCACGGAATGGAGAAACCCGGAACCATCGCGGCCTCGCTGATCAGTCTTGACATCGAGACACTGGTAGTCCTGCTGATCGGGAAAGACATGGGGCTCTTCGGAGGAGAGATCCTTCAGATGTTTGCACCGGCAGTCCTCCTCTCCACGCTCGCAATCGTCCTGCTGTACGCATTCATCGACCGCAGGTAACTTATCACTTCCCTCCTCTTTTCTTTCTTAATGAAGTCAAGAGAGAACTACCTCCGCGCCATCTACCGCCTGACCGAGAAAGGAGAAAAAGCTACTTCAACCGGGGAAATCTCCGGGGAACTAGACGTGTCAAACGCCTCGGTATCAGAGGCCGTGAAGAAGCTGGAGGAGGAAAACCTGATCTGCCGGAAACCCTACAAAGGAATCACGTTAAGCCCCATGGGAAAAGAAGAGGCCCGCAGAGCCACAGAGAAATACCGGAAACTGAAGAAGTTATTCCAGGAGACAGGTGTAGAGGAACCTGAGAAAGAGGCCGACAACGTGGAACACAGCATCTCCATGAAGGCCGTGGAGAAAATGATGGAAAACATGTAGATCGGTTTTTAAGAATTAAAGCCCTCAATGTTTACCACCGCAGTCCCCTGGTGTAGTGGCCAATCATCGGAGGCCCTGGCCCTCCGGACGCAGGTTCGAATCCTGCGGGGACTATTCTTTCTAATTTTAAGCTTGAAGAAGAAATAAAGAGAAAGAAGGATTTAGTGAGAGGTCCATCCCCCGTCGACAGGAAGGTTGACTCCTGTGATGTAGGAGGCTTCTTCTGATGCCAGGAATGCTGCCGGGCCTGCGATTTCTTCTGGCTGGGCTACTCTTCCGAGCGGTGTCTCCCCGAGTACGTGTTCCTTGAATTCCTCGTCCTCCATCGCGTCTTCGATCATAGGTGTGTCGACGAATCCGGGGCAGATCGAGTTGACACGGATGTTTTGAGGTGCTAGATCATCTGCTACGCTTCGTGTAAGGTTGACTACTCCTCCTTTCGCTGCATTGTATGCGGTTGCTCCCATGTCTCCTACAAGACCGTAGATCGAGGCCGTGTTGATTATGGTTCCTTCTGTCTCCGCTAGGTGTGGAGCGGCTGCATTGCATCCGTACATTACTCCGTCAAGGTCTACCGATCTGATCTGTTCGTAGTCCTCTATCTCCATCTCCTGGATTGGATCCGTGGATCCTATTCCTGCGTTGTTCACCATTACGTCGAGCTTGCCGTATCTATCGACTGTTTCCTCAACTACTTTCTCGACTTCGTCATAATTGGAGACGTCACACAACATGAAGTCACATCCAATCTCTTCAGCGACTTCCTGGCCTTTCTCTTCATCTACATCTGCGATAACGACTTCCATGCCTTCCCAGGCGTATCTCTCTGCTATAGCTTTTCCTATACCGGAGGAACCTCCGGTTACAATTGCGACTTTATCTTCTAAATCCATGTTTTTCACCTTAATCTGTTTTATGCAGAGGCTCGAGTATAAAACCAACCACACCAACAACTATTTAACCATCTACAAGTAACAACAACTATGGGTTCTGTGGAGATAGTCAACAGTGAAAAAATAAGACCACACATCGAAGGCCTCGACAGAGACGAGATATACGACCAGATAGTCTCCAATGCCTCCTTCGAAGACCTGGAAAGACACCTGGAAGACGACGGAAGAAGAGTAACAGTACCGGTAGAGAACAGCGAAGACGACGGCATAGATGAAATCGATCTCCACCCTGTAACCGGAAAAGGAGAGTTCGAACACTACGAAGAAAGAGAGTTCTACACAATAGCATTCGAAAAAGAACCTCTCGAGCGATACAGAGAAGAAGGCCTCCCCGAACTAATACCTAAAGAAGAACTCCTGGGAAACGGAGTGCAGGGAGTCTACACCGTAGCAGACAACGGCCACAAAGCAATGATGACAGACTTCGAATACAGATCTAACTGGAGAAACAAAAACAGGAACGAAGTCGAAGCCATCTACGAAGCAGCCAAAAAAGTGTACTCGGCAATAGATCAAGGCCTCGACGACACCGAGATAGAAAACACCGGATACGACGTAGACGTATCTTCAGTGAAAAGCGAGCTACAGGACAGACTCTGCGACAGCAAGGCCCACGACTACCATGCCACGCTGAAGAAGCTCGCAAGAATACCACATAACGCTAACTCGGGAACAACCACCGGCTCAACATGGGGTATAAACGATGCAAACAGATTCATAGGCCATATAGATGAAGAAAACCAGAAAGTCGTACTGGAAGAGATAGCAACCCACAACA
The DNA here is from genome assembly GCA_042217675.1 of Candidatus Nanohaloarchaea archaeon. GTDB lineage: Archaea > Nanohalarchaeota > Nanosalinia > Nanosalinales > Nanosalinaceae > Nanohalovita. The sequence continues at coordinate 4,569 of JBDGSF010000022.1, forward strand.
CCAACAAAAACTCGATGAACAGGCGATACGGAGGCGACAGCTAGAAAAATGGAGAAACCATTCACCTCACACCTAGAACTTACATCAGAAGCAGAAGACATAGTCAAAGAACTCGAACAGCGGCAGAGAGGAGAACCATTGAGACTGGTAATAGGAGAAGACATCTACGCAGAACTGGAAGGAATCAGATCAAACTCCAGAACAATCTACTTCGAAGGAGACATCACAGAAGAAACCAGGGAATACCTTCAAGAACTCGAACTCAACCTCAGAGAATACGACAACATGTACAGCGAAACCGCAGCCCTGGCAGAACACAAAGGCCTTAAAATAGAAACTCCTACCGACGATGCATTCTTCCAAAGCATCGAAGAAGACATTAACTCAACATATAACGAAGAATAATGCCTCAGCAGGACTTAATTGGACCTACCTTGGATATAAACATTCTAACATCTTCTTGAGCCGCCACTTGAACAGCATGCTCCCCTGCGCTGCTTGACTCCACACCGATATCTCGCGACATTGAAGCAAAATCCTCCAGAAGCGGTTCAGACCTGTTCTTAAAGTAAACTACCACGTATCCATCTTCAGACCTTCTATAGATAGATCCATCCGTATCAACAAGGCCTCTCGGGCATGCCTTCTCATATTCAGTATCCTCCTTTACCCGCTCAGGAACCGAGACCTGTTGATTAACTTTATTACCCGACACCAAACCTATCCTTTCAAAGGCCTCTACCACAGGCAAGCCATATACCCTAATATTCACAGCCTCCGCATGACCTAATTTATTAACAGCAGGTGTTTGTCCAAGGCATTTCTCCAAAATATCCATAGTATGAGATATCATCCTCTGCTCTGAAGAGTTCAATGTAACGGTCACGGAGTGGTTGCTTATATATCGATCGCCGCGGTCATATGAATGTCTGTCGATGTGGCCATCACCTAAGATAATCCCTACTAATTCAGCCAGAGCTTTGTTTCTCTCAAGATCAACAATATCAACTTCACCAGCGCCATCAACGTAATTGACCTCCTGAGACTCTATATCTCTTTCAAGCAGCCTCTCTAAGAGGTTAAAGCTTTCACTAGAAAAACTAGTTCCTTTATACAAATGGTTTCTAAACTCAGAGCCAATATATTCACTTATCTCATCCAATGTATAACCCTCTTCCTTGAGCTCGGAATAAACCTTCCTAAGCGCCTCTTTATCTACCGAGACTCTAACCTCCGCCATATAATCATTAAACAAAAACCGAAGCACCATTTTTAAGAGTTCCAATTCAATCGTAAAAATACAATCTCAGTCCCCTGGTGTAGCGGCCAAATACCTTCAACCTCAAGTTGAGGTAGGCAAATCATAGCGGCCTTTGGTGTCTTACACAAGTTCCAACTTGTGGACAAGGAGAGCCGCTGACCCAGGTTCGAATCCTGGGGGGACTAACCAAATTTTTTCCAAGGCCTACCACCTTTTTCAATTCTGACCTCGCTTATTGAACCGTGAACGGGAAGAAAGGATTTCTTTTAGCCGCAATAGGCCTTGCCGTTTTAATCAGTTTTACAATGATCTCTCCCTACCTCGGATACCTTTTGACCGGAGGGATACTGGCTTTTCTGCTTCACCCTCTAAAACAGAGACTGAACAACCACACAGAAAGAGCTCCCGGCATACTTGTAATATTTACAGTGGTTATCGCTGTAATGCCTCTGCTTTTAACCGCAGGAGCAGTAGCAAATGATGCAGGAGATATCATAGCCTCGGTAGAGGCCGGAAACATAAGCATGGACGCAGTAGACCAGAAGATAATGGAGCTGACTGGTTACAACATCCATCTGGAGGAGAAAATCGAGTCCTCTATAAAGACTCTAGGAGCAACGATACTTTCCAGCAGCTCTAAAATCGCGGGAATGGCAAGCAACTTCCTGATAGGCCTTTCACTTCTGCTCTTCACACAGTACTACCTCCTGAAGGAAGGAGAAAGCATTGTAGAATGGTCCAAGAAACTGGACGTGATGCCGGACCGGCTTCAGGAAGAACTGTACCAGCAGACAGCCAGAACCACGCGCACAGTCATCAAGGGACACGTCATCACTGCCTTGGTCTCAGGCCTGGTAGCAGGAATCGGATTATTCCTTGCAGGTATCTCAAACGTTGTCTTCTGGACTGTTCTCATGATGATCTTCGGACTTATACCTATGATAGGAACCGCACTGGTATGGGCTCCCGCAGGCCTCTACCTCGTGATCAACGGCCAGCTCTACAACGGGTTATTCCTGTTAACTTACGGAGCTGCGGTAGTAGGATCTGTAGACAACTTCCTCAGGCCTTTCCTCGTGGACAAAGGCGCAGACCTGCATCCCCTGTTCATCGTGTTCGGAGTCATCGGGGGAATCGGATTGTTCGGGCCTGTAGGAGTCTTCGTAGGCCCTGTCATCTTCGGAGTAACCAAATCACTTCTCACGCTCTACATCAACCACTACGACGAATTCCAGTAAACACCTTATAACGTTGAAAACCACATCAACATGTATGACAGAAGTACGTGCATCCCACATACTCGTCGACAACGAGGAACACGCCAAACAGATCAAACTGGAGCTGGAGAGAAGCGACAAAACCTTCGCGGAGCTAGCAAAGGAGAAAAGCGAAGGCCCCTCCAGAGACAACGGCGGAGACCTCGGATTCTTCGGCCGAGGCGACATGGTAAAACCTTTCGAAAGAAAGGCCTTCGAAATGGATATAGGAGAAGTATCAGATCCAGTAGAGACCGAGTACGGCTGGCATCTTATCAAGAAAACCGATGAAAAGTAGCCTTGCTGGTTGATCATGTACGGAGAGAGCTTTGACGAGAGAATGGCAGAAGTTTGTAAAAAGCATCACGGCGATAACCTTCTCTCAATTTTTTATGGCGGTACTGCCGCACTCTAGACAAAGATAAGCAGGAAGAGATTATCTCTCAACTAGATAAGCTTGAAGACTACCCTGAGAAATACGGTAAGCCTCTGCGCGGCCGGCTAAACGGTCTATGGCAGTTGAGGTCAGGAAAGTATCGGATCTGGTACACCATCGAGGAAGAAACTGTCACAGTCAGAGCCGTAAAGCATAAAGAAGATGCAAAAGAACATTACTGACTAACTTCTTCCTTCAGTTCATCAAGCGACTTAGATGACTCTTTCTGACTGTTCCTCAACTGCTCCATCACTTCTTCATCCTCCAAAGTCTCAATAGTGGCCTTCATAGACTCGTACTCCTCCCTTGGAATCCGGACGTAATCATCGCTGAAATCAACTTCAGGCATACAAAACCAAGTGAGATCAACAGTTAAATCGGTTTCGGAACCCAAACAGGAAAGGTAAAAACTTCAGAAAACCCAGCTTAAACCATGAAACAGGGCATCCGAGTTCTCGGGATCGACGATGCAGCGTTCGAACACGGAGAAAACAGGACTTTCCTCACCGGCGTGGTCTACCGGGGAACCGAATTCATAGAAGACATCAAAACCATTGAAGTCAAGGTAGACGGCGAAGACGCCACGGAAAAAGTACTGAAACTGGCGGAAAAATTCTCCAACCAGGAACAGATCAAGGCCTTGCTCCTGGACGGAATATCACTCGGAGGATTCAACCTTGTAGACCTGAAACATCTATCAGAGAAAACCGGGAAACCTGTGATAGCGGTAACAAAGAACAGGCCTCACCGGGAACGCTTCCGTAAAACAATGGAAGAGACCGGCAACTACGACAAAGTATTCGAAAAACTGGGTGAACCTGCGGAAATAGAGCTGAGAGACGGAAGATGCTTCATCCAGCACAAAGGCTGCTCCCGGGAAGAGGCCTCTGAATACGTCAGGAAAAACACTACCCACGGCCAGATCCCTGAATCCATCAGGGTAGCTGACATGATCGGAAGAGCTCTCCCCCGCTAGAACTTCTCTTCCCATCCACGCACCGATCATATGTTTATAAAACTTAAAGAGGATTTGCTTGGTACGGGTAAACATGTCGGAAACAAAAGAGATTGTAAGGATTGCAAGAACCGGAATCGACGGCACCAAACCAGTAAACGAAGCCTTGACAGGCCTTAAAGGAGTCGGCAGCACCTATGCTAACGCAGTAGCCTCCGAAATGGGCTTGGAAGATGAAAAAATAGGCGACCTAGACGACGAAGAAATCGACGAAGTCGAGGAAACACTGAAGAACCCTGACAGCCTCGACCTCCCGGACTGGCTTCTGAACCGTCGAAAAGACAGAGACGAAGGAGACGACACACATCTAATTGAATCCGACCTGGAACTCAAGAAAGAATTCGACATCCGCCGACTTAAAGAAATCGACTCATACAAGGGATGGAGACACGAAATCGGGCTACCGGTCAGGGGACAGAAGACCAAGTCCTCATTCAGATCAGGCGGCAAAATCGGAGTATCAAGAGCAAGAATCCAGGAAGAAGAAGCCGAAGCAGGCGGCGAAGAGTAGAGGAGATAAAATGATGAAAATCAGAGATTTTCAGATTAACAGAAGCACAGAGGTGCTTCGATAATGGTAAAGAAGCTAACCAAACAATACGAGACACCAAGCGAAGGCTGGAGCGAGGAAAGAATCCAGGAAGAAGACCAGCTAACAGAAGAATACGGCCTCAAAAACAAGAGAGAAATCTACAAAGCACAGAGCCAGTTAAGAGCACTGCGTAGAGAGGCCCGAAAACTTGCATCCACAGAAGACGAGGAAAGAATGAAAGAGATCATCGGAAAAGCCAACAGACTAGGCCTTATCAGAGAAGACTCAGGCCTTGAAGAAATACTGACTCTAAACGTTACAGATATCCTCGACCGCAGACTGCAGACCGCGGTAAACCGTAGAGGATACTCCGACACAGTCCTGGAAGCACGACAACTTGTCAACCACGGCCATGTCTACGTTGACGGCCAGAAAGTAAACGTTCCAGGATACATGCTTACACAGGAAGAAGAGAAAGAACTCGAGGTAAGGCTTCCAGAACCTTCGGAAGAAGCTGAAGAGGAAGTCGAAGAGTCTGAAGAAACCGAAGAAGAATCAGAAAACGAAGAAGGTGAAGAATAAATGAAGAAAGGTATCGTAAACATTTACTCAAGCTTCAACAACACGATCGTACACGTAACAGATGCTACAGGCGCAGAGACAATCTCAAGGATCTCTGCAGGAATGGTGACGGACAAAGGCCGTCTACAGGGCAGTCCGTTCCCGGCAATGAAAGCAGCCAAACAGGCAGTAGAAGAATCAATGGAGAAAGGCATTGAAAAAGTCGACATCCAGGTCAGAGCACCTGGAGGACAGAAAATGAAGATGCCAGGTAAAGGAGCACAGCCAGCGATCAGAGCAATCTCCAGAAGCGAACTCGAAGTCGGAAACATCGAAGACGTAACACCTGTACCACACGACGGCTGCAGAGAAAAAGGCGGAAAGAGAGGCCGCCGAGTATAACAAAAAAAGCTCTCACCACTTTTTCTCCAACTTTAATGCGAGGCCAACCACTATGAAACTGGAAAAAGTCGAAGAAGACCAAGGCGTTCTAACAGTCAAACTCGAAGACTCAAACGAAGCAGTAGCAAACTCACTTAGAAGAGCAATGATGGCCCGAGTACCAACACTCGCCGTCAAACACATCGACGTAGTCAAAAACGAGTCAGGCCTCTTCGACGAAATGCTAGCCAACCGCATAGGACAGATCCCATGGACCATCCCACAGAAATTCAACGAAGACGACGAACTACACCTCGCACTCAACCAGGAAGGCCCCACCACGGTAACAGCAGAGGACTTCACCGTAGACAACGAAGAAGCAGAACCTGTAGAAGACGCACTCATAGTCGAACTACACGACAACCAGGACATCGAACTGGAAGCCAAGGCCGTACTGGGAACCGGAAGAGAACACGCCAAGCACCAGGGCGGAACCGTCGGCTACGAGAAAACAGGAGAAGGAGAGTTCAAGTTCAGAGTCGAAACCACCTCCGGATACACCAACGAAGAACTCCTGGAAAAAGCAATCCAGACTATCCAGAAAGAACTTGAAGAAGCAGAGACCGAGTCAGAAGAACTCAAGGCCTGATCCAGAAAAACTTCTTCAACCTATTTCAAACATCGTTTTCTCCTTCTAAAAACACTCAAACAGGCCTATAACGCGGAAACTTTTAAAAGCGTGTCTTTGCACTGTAACAGTCATGGACAGACAGCCAAGCGACGGCCTACTGACGGGAGAAGCAGAACTACACAGACAGATCGAAAGACTTGACCAGGAAGACCGAGACCTGGAAACAGGAAACGAGAAAGCAGCAAGAACCTTCGAACAGGAACCCACGGAAGAAGAATACAACGGAGAATACCTTCCCGAAACCGGGGAACCGGAAGTACCCGGCCCGGGAACAGAAGCCGACAGAGTAGGATTCGAACTAGGAGTTTTCGAGGAAGGCGAGGAACAGGACCCTCGCGTAACCGGTACACTGATCGAGGAAAACTTCTCAGACGAATACTTCGAAGCCACTTACAGGTTCGAAACAGAGGAAGACTACACCGAGGAAACACCGCTGATCTCACACCTGGAAACAGAAGACATCGAAACAATCCTGGAGAAAGGAAGCGAAGACCTCTCAGTAACAGTCTCAAAGACAGACAACGGAATGCTCCTAACCGCACAGTACAACGACCCGGACTCAGCCACACAGGCAGTCTACACAGTCAACCAGGCCGTCGAAACACTCGACAGCATCACCGACCAGGAACCATACTAACCCCTCTTCCCTTCTTTCTTCTTACCATCATATTTTATACGAGAAGGCCTGAAAACTTTTCCATGACGGACTACACCGATATCCCTGTAATGTTCGGATCCCTCAGCGCAGTCATAGCACTGACAACCACCTACGGAGCATACGCCCTCTGGCAAAAACTGACAATCGAATGGGTGCTAGCCGCAGTAGGCCTCGCAGCATTCTTCTCAGGAACACTCTCCGCACTCTACGCAAGAAAAGACTGAAAAAGAGGTCTCATAATTGACACTGCCACAGACAATCAAGCACGCCGAAGAAAAACTGGACAAAGCAGAAGCAGTCCTCGACCTCCACACAGATCTTCTAGTAGAAGGCCTTAACAGCGACAGATACAGAGACAGCTACCAGGAAATGCTTGCAGAAGAATACGTCAAAGCAGAACAAGCCGCCAGAAACGCAGAACAACAATTCCTCAACTACGAAGACGACTTCAAAAAAGTTCTAACCGGAGAACTCGAACCCGAAGAAGTGGAAGAAGAGCACGGGGCAAGAGCTGAAAGCTGGGCCTACACAGAAACCTTTGAATCCGTAAAACACATGCTGGGAAGACAGGAAGTACTGGAACGCCAGGTAGAGGCCATCGACCAGATAATGCAGCAAAACCAGCTAGGATCACTGAAAGAAGAGATAAGAGAAGAACATCCCTGGTACAGCGGAGACCCCGAATTCAGGACTGCCGCAGAAATATGAAGTATTAAACCTTTCACCCATCAAACTCCAGTTAGAGACATAACCATTTTTCTGCCGGGGTAGCCAAGTGGCCAAAGGCGCAGGACTTAAGATCCTGTCCCGCAGGGGTTCCCGGGTTCAAATCCTGGCCCCGGCAACCTACGCCAATCCTAATCAAGAAAATAACCAGAAGAAGCTAAGGGATAGACTACAGTAATTAAATTCATTCCTACCCAAAACAGTTCTGTGAA
>JBDGSF010000023.1:0-2589 GCA_042217675.1 Candidatus Nanohaloarchaea archaeon
CTTCACAGGCCTGACAATGGCAATGATAAAGCTCTACGACCACATACTGGAGGAATAATCTCCTGCCATGGATCGGTCAATACCTCCGATCCTTACCAAGGAACTGGCCAGGAGGTTGTACACAGGTCTGTTGTGCTGTCGAAGGCTCGAAGAGCATATTTAAACATGTCTGATCAAATATTTCCTATGGTTGAATGTAAATTCTGTGACGAGGAGTTTGATTCTGAGAGAGAAATGCATATTCACTGGGGAGAAGAGCACGAGGACGAGCTTAACTCTCATCAAGAAGAGGAAGTGAAAAAGGCGAGAAGGAAAAAAGAGGAAGAGCAGGAAGTGAAGAGGCAGAAAAGGAAGAGAATAGCGGGGTACGGCCTTGCAGGTGTGCTGGGGCTTATGATACTAGGCCTTGTTGTACCACAGCTTTTGAGCGGAAGCAGCTCCCAGCAGGCGGATTTCAATCTTGATAAGCAGCCGATGCTTGGGAATCCTAACGCCTCAGTCACTGTTGTAGAGTTCGGGGACTACAAGTGCCCTTACTGCAAAAGATTCGGCCAACAGGTCTTCCCACAGTTAAAGGAGAACTACATTGAAACCGGGAAAGTTAATTTCTACTTTATCAACATGGCCTTCCTCGCACCTGACTCCACTACGGCAGCAGTAGCCGGGGAATGCGCATTGAACCAGGTGAAAAAGGGCAACCAGAGCATGAAGACCTTCTGGAACTACCATCACGCAATCTACGACAACCAGGGACCTGAAACAAGGAGATGGGCCACTCCTGACAGACTGATGAGTATAGCCAGGAAATCCACAGAAGGCCTTGACTACGCACAGCTTAGAACCTGTATAACCAATCGGAAAACTATCGACGAAGTCAAAATGGACAAGAGGGTCGCGCAACGGAACGGGGTTTCATCAACTCCTACAGTATTCGTCAACGGGGAAAAAGTCAAGGACGGGAGCTACCAGGGATTGAAAGCAGCCATAGAAAAAGAACTGAACCAGTGAATACGAGGTCTGACCGATGATCTGCCTGCTATCACTTATCGTCTTCAGTTTCCTGGGAATATTCTCAGCCAGTCATAGACAGCTTGCGAAAGAGGCCTTCAACTGCGTACAGAACAAGGCTAAAAGAGAACCCTGCGAGACAAACCTTGACGACAGCGTTAAGGCCTCCGTAGTAGGCAGGGTTTTGGACTACAGTCCTAGAGCAGCGAAAATTCTGAACAAGTATTTCGAGGTCTTCAGCTGGATACTGCTTATCAGCCTACTGATCACAGGGATTTACTCGTCAATCAGTATCTACAACTTCATTGTATACGGCAACTGCGGTGGCGCCGCAGCCACGACCGGATGCTCAATAAACAGCGGGGTAAACATTGTTTCAAACCTGATAGGAGGGATCCTGCATTGAGAGAAAACGACTTCCCCAATCTGGAAACCACCTATCTCGACAGCGCCTGCATGTCGCTAAGGCCTGAACAGGTAATCGATTCGATAAAGAAGTACTACAACGAGTACCCTGTATGCCCAGGCAGAGGCAACTACGAGCTCTCGAAGAAAGCCACTCAGAAACTTGAAGATGCAAGATCGCAGGTAGCCGACTTAATATCCGCAGACAAGGATAACCTGATGTTTACCTCTGGCACCACCGAATCCGTAAACACGGTTGCCGCCAGTTTCCCATCAGATAAAGTGATTATCTCCGATAGAGAGCACAACTCGAACCTTGTACCGTGGCAAAAACATGGATACGAAATAGACGTAGTGGAGACAGGAGACAACTTTATCTCCGATCTCGACTCCAGAGTAGAGGAAGGGGACCTGGTTTCACTCGTACACGTATCCAACCTTGACGGTTACGAAAACCCGGTCAGAGAGGCCTCAAAAGTTGCCAGGGAAAACGGAGCATACATTCTTATCGACGCTGCTCAAAGCATTCCTCACCAACCTTTCTCAGTCAAAGAGATACAACCCGACTTCGTGGCCTTCTCAGGCCATAAAATGTGTGGACCTAGCGGAACAGGAGGTCTCTACGTCTCAGACCGCGTTAAAGACATGATAGATCCATTGATAGTTGGCGGCGGAGGAGTAACCAATTCAACGTTTTCAAGCCATGAACGGAAAGACTTTCCGCATGGAATGGAGTCAGGCCTCCCGAATATAGCAGGCTTGATCGGAATGGGTAAGGCAGCCAGTTACCTGGACAGCATAGAGATGGAGAAAATAAAAGCTCACGAAGAGGAACTGAGTAAGCAGCTATACGAAGGAATAGAAGAAATAGAAGGAGTAAGTAACGTAGGATCGACAAATCCCGGCGTCATATCGCTGCGCATAGGCGATCTCGACCCTAACCAGGCCTCAATAATGCTTGACCAGAGAAACATAGCTGTCAGGTCAGGAATGCACTGCGTACACTCATGGTTCAATCATTACGAAGAAAAACCTACTGTTCGTATCTCTCTACACCTCTACAACAACAGCAAAGATATAGAGAAACTCGTCTCCGCATTAAATGAAATCTCGATTCTCAGATAAACCTCTGGCCCTCAACTAATCTCACTTCAGAGAGAAATACTGAACACGGAC
>JBDGSF010000024.1:0-2874 GCA_042217675.1 Candidatus Nanohaloarchaea archaeon
GGAAACTCCATACCATCTTCTGCAAATATAACTTTTCCATCAATTTTTTCCTGGATAAAGGCCTTCTGCTCCTCCATATCCGAGTCAAGCATTGCGTATCCGAAGTGGGTGATTATTGCGGTGGAGGCCTCAACGCTCTCCATTATTTCAGGTATATCATCTATAGAGGTGTGGCCTTTGACAGATTTTCCTTTAGGCCTTGTCGCATATATCACCATTACATCGCAGTCTCTGTAAAGCTCAAGAAGTTCTTCTGAGTACTGCGTGTCTGTCCAGAAACCGATTTTCTTCTCTTCGGTCTCCAGAGTAAATCCCTGTGTCCGTGGATCGCCGTGGAACATCTCCTGTGACTCGATCTTCAGGTCTTTGTACTCGAAACTTGATCCTTCCTCCAGTTTCTCGACTCGGGAACAGAGGCCTTTATGATAGCTAGATATGGTTTTCTCTATCTCTCCGTATCCTTCAAGTACGGTTTCGTTGGCGAAAAGCGCGGCCTGGTTGCTGTAGGCCTCTGTAATCATCTCTATAACTGCTTCTGCGTCGTTGCTGTGATCGGGGTGTGCGTGGGAGACGATTACTCCGTCCACTTCTTCAGGATCTTCAAGTTCTTTGTTGGCGTAGACAAGTCCTCCGGGACCAGGGTCGATGTGGAGAGAGGTTTCCTCTGTCTCGACTATTATGCCTGCGGTTCTTCTTCTCTGTCTCCCTGTTACGTAACGGCCTCCGCCTGTTCCCAGGAATTTCAACTTCATAGGAAGTCATTGCGTCTTTAACTTCAAAAGTAGATGGCCGACCGGCAGAACCAAAACATACTTAAGATGTTACTACTAAATAGTAACATACTATGGTTGTGGGAACCGGATACTCGGAGATGGTTGAAAAAGGCCTTGGCTCTCTTGAGTCTGAACTGGAGATGGGAAAACCTGAGCTTAAAAAGATGAGTCTCAACACAGGGTGATACCATGTCGAGCTTTAATGAAGGAAGAATGGACAGAGATATACACTTTAACGGAAAGGATTATCGCGTTAGTAGGCAGAGAGTAAATACTGGCGAAGAAGCATATGAGACTATCAGTATATTTGACGACGAAGGCCTTGTCGTAGGTCTTGAGTACTCCAAGAGTGATTTCGATGAGTTTGATATGCTTTCCGAGAGAACTGACGAAGAGGTAGAAATCTATGAGAGAGGAAGTAATGAGGAGCCTGATCTCAACGAGTTTAGAGATCTTTACAATAACCTGAATGGAGGCCAGCTGGATGTTGACGTGGATCGAGAACTATCTGGATCCGAGACTGCCGAAACCTACAAGCAAAACAAATAAAAGTTACTATGTTTAAGTAACAAATATTAGGTGTAATTATCGATGGAAGATATCTACGAAATTGAAACCAACGCAGACGCTTATCGAACCCTTAGAGACACAGCTGACAGGATTGAAGAAGATCCTGCAGTAGAAAACATTTCCGACTACGACGCCGTCGTCGAGATTGACGGCGAAGCTTATGGCGTAGGGTTTGAAGACGGCCAGGCTAAGGCAGAGGCCCAGTTACGTGAAGCCGGCGCAGAAGTCATAAACGGTAGAGAGAATAGAGGTTCTCTCAGCGCAGGTACTCTTGCGGAAGACATGTCAGAGATGACTGTGGAAGAAGCAGTAAACGCAGGCCTTGAACCAGAAGCTTCCAGTCAGGAATCAGAAGCAGGAACTGGTTCAACAAACCTGCGATATGGCCTTAACAAAGTTCAGGCCGAGTAAACATTTTCTCTTTCTTTTTATTCTATCTCGCTGCCAACAGGCATTTCCTGGTCAGTGGTCAACAGTGAGACATTTCCATCACTATCTTCAGCTGCAAGCATCATGCACTCGCTCTTCTCGCCTCTCAGTTCTGCTGGCTCAAGGTTCGCTAAGACTACTGCTTTACGGCCTTCAAGTTCTTCTGCTTCGTAGTGCTCTTTGAGGCCTGCGCAGGTCTGAAGAGTTTCTTCTCCTACATCTAGCTGGATTTTGTAGAGTCTGTCAGCGTTTGGATGGTCCTCTACTTCAAGGATTTTCCCAATTCTGATATCCATGTCGTTGAAGCCCTCAAAGCTTACAGTGTTAACGTTGAAAACGTTTTCAGGTTCTTCGTCTTTCATTGTATCACCTTTTTTATCTGAAACATCGATTTTCTCGAAAAGGATTTCTCTTTCGCCTAGTTCATGGCCTGGTTCAAGACCTCCAACCGCGTTTTCCAGATCGTTGACTCCTTCGTCCGCATCGATCTCAGTATTGAGCTGGCCGGCCATCTCCCTGCTGGAACCCGGTGTGAAAGGATACATCGCTTTGCTCAACGCGTTGATTATCTGGACTGCGACGTAGATTGTCTCCTCTCTTCTCTCCTCGTGGCTCCAGGGCTGCTCCTCGCTTAGGTACTTGTCGCCGTGTCTCGCGAGTTCGATTGCTGTCTCCAGAGCCTCCTTGACCTCGTGGTCCTCGAACTGTTGGTCGTATCGTTCCAGCAGTTCCTCCGTCTTCTCCAGCGCTTCCTCGTCCTGTTCCTTAAGTTCTGGTTCCGGTACTTTTCCGTCAAACCAGTCCTCGGCAAGGCTTAATGCCCGGTTGACAAAGTTGCCGACGGTATTATTGAGTACTCCGTTTATCTCATCCTCGAAGTCTTGCCATGCGAATACTGTGTCCTCTTTCTGTGGGAGGCGGCGTGTTAGATAGAATCTCCAGTAGTCTGCAGGGTACATCTCCAGTGCTTCCTCGGTGCTCAATCCCTTTCCCCGGCTCTTGGAGAACTTTGTATCTTCTGCCAGCAGCCATTCGTGTATGAACTCGTAGTTGGGCAAGCCGTATTCTATCTCTTCGTTGCTGGCTCCTATCAGCATGCTCG
>JBDGSF010000025.1:0-4077 GCA_042217675.1 Candidatus Nanohaloarchaea archaeon
CTCTACCTCTCCTGTGTCCACATACTTCTTGATGAGGTTGTCCTTTACGTTCCATTTATCAATCGGGATTCTTCCTGATGCGTCATAGCCTTCCCATTCGGAGCAGAACGGACATCCGAACTCTGTGTACTCCACCACCTTGATCGGTGCGCTTTCCTCCCCTATGTCCGGTTCTCCCTTGAACTCTATACCTTCCAGGCTTACCAGGCTCGTGGAGTCGCCACTGCCGCTATCCGAGTTAGCCGTGTTAGTATTTTGTGAATTATCTGTCGCTGTGTTTCCCTCAGCTGGAGAAGCACCTACAGTTCCCAGAGCAAAACCTCCGAAACCACCGATCACCAGGCCTAATGCAAGGGATAAAATAGAGGCCTGTTTTGCTGTGAACTCTAGTTTGATGCCTTCATTTTTGCTCATAATTTTTTCCACCTATATACCTGATAGCCAAATCTTGTTTCATATGGATACAAGATATACGAAGGATATTAAAGTGTGGCGTGGCGCTAATGAAACATGGTTTCGAGGCCGATACCCGATGTCTAAAAAGGAGGATAAAATCCCTGTCTGGTGTAAAACTGAGGAATGGTGCGCTTTGAAATCTACTTCAAAGATTCTGGGTCATAAATGGGTTCCTGTTATCACATACCACATCTATGAAAACGAAGAAATCCGCTTCTCTGCGATTAAAGAAGAAGTAGGCGGTATAACAAACAAGACTCTAAGCAATAATCTGGACAGGATGGAGGAGCAGGGCATAATCAACAGAAATGTAGAAGATGACAAGCCCGTGAAGATCAGATACGAACTAACAGAGTTCGGCGAAAGACTGATCCCTCTTGTTGAAGAAATGATCTCCTGGGGGCAAGAAAACCTAAAAGAAGGAGAAAGGGAAGACGCCTCGATAACGTAGTTCTGTCAAAAAAAGAAAAAACTGCATGGAGGCCCGTTTTTACTCAAAAAACCTGTTGTAGAACTTTTCGGGCGGGCAGATTCCTGTGATCGAGCTCTGCAGAAGGTTCAAACCTGCGAACGCGTCGATCAGGTAGAACCACTGATTCACGAACCATCCGAGCAGGAAACCTGCAGTGATAACAAGCCCCGCGAAACCTCTAACGAAGCTTTTCGTGTTCATTCGAGATTACCTCCTTCGTCTTTTCCAGGTTTTGAGTTACCTTTGTAGTGCCGGAAAAGCAGCAATCCTGTCACGAGAAGCGCCGTCACTATTCCTGCGTAGATCAGCGGCGAGTTCGTTCTCTCAGTGATCTTCACTTCCGCGTTCTCAGTGAATGTGTAGACAGAGTTGTCACCTTCTTCGCTGTCTCCCATTGCCCTGAGCTGTACCTTGAGCTGGTGGGTTTTCAGGTCTGCCGATCTTTGGGCTGACAGCTTCATCACTGCCTCTGCGGTTTCTCCAGGTTTGATCTCTCCTATGTAGTTCGATCGGTCGTTCAGGGCGAAAGGCTGAGTTCTCTCCGCTATGATCCTCGCAGTCACAGCTTCGGCGTCTTGTTCCCCTGTGTTCCTGACCCTGAAGTGCAGTTTCTTCGTGCCTCCCGCCTTCCCACCGCCAATTGGTATTCATGTCAAGAAAACTGCTGAAGACGACAGAGAAGATGAACCGGGAAGACGCTGCAGAAAAACTCCACAATCTCGCGGACAAGATAGGAGAGGGCCAGGTAGAACTGAAGGCGGGGAACGACTCGGTAAGCCTCCAGCCCGGGGAACAGGTGGAGTTTGAACTCGACGTAGAGAAAGAAGACGATGGAGATATTTCGATAGAGATCGAAGTAGAGTGGACTGAATCCAGGGATAGAGAGGATATTGAGATACAGTAAATCAAGCGTTACTTGAAATCTGTTTCAGTAATGCCTTCAGTGCCTGCCGTGCAAATTCCTGTTTTCTCTCTTCTCTACTTCCTTCGAACTGGTGTTTTTCGGCCACGGCGAATGGATCGCGAGAACTATTGCCCGAGAAAGCCACGCCGATGTAGACCGTTCCTATAGGTTCAGAGTTTCCGCCCGTAGGTCCCGCGTAACCTGTTGTCGATACTCCCCAGTCTGTCTGGGATGTGTCTCGAACTCCCTGCTCCATCTCTTTCGCGACTTCTTTACTTACCGCTCCGTTCTCCAGGGCTTCGCTGGAAACCGCGAGCAACTGCTGCTTAGACCTGTCAGAGTAGACCACAAGGGAAGAATCGTAGTATTCGCTGGCGCCCGGGACATTGGTCAGCATTGATCCTACAAGACCTCCCGTGGCGGATTCTGCCGTTGCCACCGTTTCGTTTCTTTCGGTCAGTTTCTCCGCAACTTCTGCCTCGATGTTCTGCTTATCCATGGCACAGGATTTGGTCGCAAGCGTTAATTTTCTAACTGTCAAAAGCCCTTACATGAAAGCAGTTTTCCTGGGGCGGTTCCAGCCCTTTCACAAAGGACACTACTTCGTGGTCAAGGATCACAGGGACGATTATGAAGAGTTCGCGGTGGCTCTGGGGAGCCCGGGAAAGTCTAGAACCAGGGAGAATCCGCTGAATGCGGAGGAGCGGAAAGAGATTATACACGCCTGTTTTCCAGAGATAGACCTTTTCGAGGTCGAGGATGAGGACAGAGGAAAGGAAGGATATCCTGCCTGGACGCAGAGACTGGTGGAAGAGACCGGAGCAGGTATAATTCTTTCCGGCAACGACCTGGTCAAGAGACTCGTGAGAGAATACAGCGACGCCGAAGTGTTGGAGATTGAGCACCATGAGCCGGACCATTTCTCGGGCACCGAGATCAGGAGACGGATCCGGGAAGGAGAAGAGTGGGAGGAACTGGTTCCGGACTGCTGCCTTGAAGAGGTAAAAAGCTACGAAAAGATAATCAGGGAGGCGGGTTGAATTTTGACTATGGATTACTCCAGAATACAGGAAAAGATGGCGTCGTTTCTCAGGCGGAAACTGGATGAGACAGGCGCAGAAGGCTATGTTATTGGAGTTAGCGGAGGTCTCGACTCGGCTGTAACTCTGAAGGTTGCGGTGGAAGCTGTCGGCAGCGGTAAGGTTCACGCTTGGATAATGCCGGGGAAGCCGAGCAGCGGGAAAAACATGGAGGATGCCCGGCAGCTCTGCGAGGAGCTGGGAGTTGAAACTCGAGAGGTCGATATAGAGCCGGCCGTTGACCGCTTCCGAGAATCACTTGACATCGATCTGGAGAAGAACACGGTCGGCAACATCAGGGCAAGAGTAAGGATGATCTACGAGTACATAGATGCGAACGAGAACCGGAGGCTGGTGCTCGGATCCGGAAACAGGACGGAGTACCTGCTCGGCTACTTCACAAAGTACGGCGATGGCGCCGTTGATGTAAGACTGCTGCAAGATCTCTACAAGACCGAGGTAAAGGAACTGGCGCAGTTCGTCGACCTCGACGACAAGTTCATCGAGAAGAAGCCGACCGCAGGCCTGTGGAAAGGCCAGACAGACGAGGATGAACTCGGCGCCAGCTACGAGAAGATCGACAGGATCGTCAAGAGACTCCAGAAAAACCAAAAACCTGAAGAAATCGCCTCAGAACTGGGTATCGAAAAGAAAGAAGTGGAGAGATTCAAAGAAATGCAAAGGAACTCGGAGCACAAGAGATCGCAGGTGCCCTACCCGGAGTTGCGTTAATATACCCTACCAGAAAATTTTAAACAAGCTGGATGAACTGGCTGAACTTTCTGCATCCGGATTTCCTGATGGAAGCGTGGACACTTACTGCGAGATTGAGTCCGGTAAGAACCAGACTTTCAGACGACGGGAAAACGCGGTCGTGAGGTTGAACGAGAGCCCTTCCGCCCCGCTCCGCCTAATACCAGTGAGACGGGAGAAAGGAGGCAAATCGGTAAATATGTCGATACAGTCAAGCAAGCTGGGGGTTGAAACACGGCATTTCGGTTTCATGGACAACGAGGTTTTCCTCCCGGACCGGTTTCGAGAGCTTCTCGATGGGGGACCCGCGGAGGTATCGATATGCGAGTTCGAGGACGGTTCTCTTGTACTGGCGAGACAGAGCAGACAGCTAGTTGAGTGGGAACTGGAGGATCTTGAAGAGTTTGGAGAAG
>JBDGSF010000026.1:0-2841 GCA_042217675.1 Candidatus Nanohaloarchaea archaeon
TTCATCGTACTCTACTTTGACAACCTCTGCATGGCCTGTATCTCCGCTGCATACTTCTCTATAAGTCGGGTTCTCTGCGTGGCCTCCTGCGTATCCAGATGTTGCTTCCTTTACACCACCTAGTTCTTTGAATGCGGCCTCTGTACACCAGAAGCATCCTCCGCCGAGTACCGCGGCCTCAACCATAGAACGGTATTAGGACAGGTGAAACTGTTAAGGCTTTGCTTTGCACTGAAGAATTTATGGAGTTAGTCTCAGGCCTAATTCTCGTACTACTGTTGGCAGGAGTTGTCGGAAGTATCGTTCCTATGATGCCCGGAGCTGTTTTCTCACTTGCAGCAGTCCTTATCTACTTTTTCAGGGTAGATGATCCAAGCCTGATCTTCACTGTTTTCGGAGCTTTTACCTCCGGTTTTGCACTGCTTGTAGACTGGTTTGCTGGCGCAGTAGCAGCTAAGTATGGAGGAGCATCCAGAAAAACCAGTATGGCAGCCGCAGTCACAGGCCTGATAGGTTTTATCTTCCTTGGAGGCCCTATAGGTCTGGCGTTAGCAGTTTCGGCCACAGTATTCATCAGGGAGTACATGATTCACGGCGATGGAAGTAACGGAGCCAAGGCAGCAGTATATGCAACTATAGGAGTACTGGGATCAGCTTTCGTACAGGCCATGCTGACAGGATCCGTGCTGCTCGCCTACGCATTGACCTATATCCTCTAAATCCTGGAGTCAATAAACCAAAAACTGATATCCTGAAGAAAACAAAAAGGTGATTGCATGACTGGTCTAGGTAAACTGGACGGCTTGGAAAACCTTACAGTAGTTGCAATTGCATTAACAGCTTTTGCAGCCGGCCTTCTATACAATACAGGTTCAACTACACCCGCGGAAACCGGAGTAGGCACCGCTAATATAGTGGCGGTAGCTGAGAAAAGGCCTGTAGGAATTGTCGGACAGGTCAGAGTTACCGTTGAACCGGGCAACGGCGATGTTCTGGTGGAGACCAATCCCTTTGTTCAAACAGACACACAGGTTTCCGCCAAGAAAGCGAAGAATATAGCCGAGGCCTATACAGGGAAAAGCCTGGAGAGCATGGATGTAACTTACGAGTTCAATATTTCCAGCGAAGTTATAGGAGGGCCTTCTGCTGGCGCTGCAATGACGCTGGCAACAATAGCTGCTATGACAGACAAAGAAGTCAGGAAGGATGCTGTCATAACAGGAACTATAACCCAGAGCGGTAATATCGGCAAGGTTGGAGAGGTTCCTGTAAAGGCGAAGGCAGCAGGGAAAGCAGGCCTTGACAAGTTCTTCGTTCCGGAAGATCAAGCTCTCAAGGTCAACTACGAGAAAGTTGTGGAACGTGAAAGAGAGGGTCTGCTAGTTTATAGAGATGTAGAGTACCGCAGAAACATCTTCAACATCTCCAGCTATACACTGCAGCGGTTCGGTATGCGGACAAGAGAGGTAAGCAATATCTCTAGGGCCGCAGAATACATGCTTAAATAGAAATACTATTTCAAGGGATCCGGAAATCCTACAACCCTGGTCTCGTACTCTCCTCCTTCTCCAGCTGCGTTAAACCTGTACTCTTCAGCTAGATCCAGCAGTTCATCGATATTTTCTTCATCAAGAACTTTTCCTTCCCACTTCTCTTCGAGGCCTCTTGCCGCGACACTTGTAATCTCTACTTCGAACCCTTCTCTAATTAACCAGTTCATGTAACGGGCCTGGTCTTCCTGCCACAAAGGTGTGAAAACCTTGAGGCCTACTTTTTCCGCTACTTTATCTACCCTGTCTCTCTGGTATGTTGATGCCAGTGCCCCAGCGACTACCCCTTCCACATTGTGTTTTTTCCGGGCTTTCTCCAGGCCTTTCTCCAGGTCTTCAAGTTCGGCTTCTTTCTCTCCTTCTGTTTCCTGTACTATCAGTGGTTTACCAAGTTTCTCAGCCTGTTTCTCTATATGGCCTCGAGATTTCTTCGAGTCAAACATGTAGCTATCCTTGTTATCCGATCTCAGAGTAAGCAAGCAGGAGATCTCATTGTTTCTTCTCTGTACTCTGTAAAGAGCTGCGTTAGAGTCTTTCCCTCCTGAAGTAAGAGCAACAAGTCGATTATTGGTTTCCTCTCTAAGCGAGTTTAGGTACTCCTGTTTGTGATCAAAGTTTTTGTCACGGGAGAGCCTGTCGATGGCCTTGTCGAAGTTGCTGCCGTACTGTGCCGCGGTCTTCTTCCTCCAGGCCACTTTTTCCGGAACCCCCAATTTTTCAGCTGCAAGTCTGAGAACGTATTTCCTGTATTCGTCCTTCACTTTGTATTCCTCGGGAATAGTCAATGCGTGCTCTACCAAATCATGGTCGAGGAATGGAAGCCTAAGCTCTCTGCCGTTACGGAAGCTGACCACGTTGTCACGGTAGAGATCGCGTTCAAACAAGCCGCGAAGGCCTGAAAGACACTCCTTATTTAGATAGTTCTGCATTCTGTGGTATCCTGCGTAAAGCTGCTCCGACCCAAGGCCTGACATCACTACTTTTTCATCTTCCTTACCGTTCATCAATGCAAAGTGGAATGGAAGGGCGACCCCGTTTTTCACAACGCTTGTAGATGAAATCCAGTCAACAAGCTCCGGAAGAGCCTTCTCCACTTCTTCAAGACCTGCTTCGTAGGCCTCCAGTTCTATACTCATTTCCTCCGCTACTTCTTCTGCCCATCGAGAGTCTCGTGGCGCATCCACGTTTCCATGCTGTATGCCCGCGGTGTAGGCAGTGAAGTCTTTTTCCAGTTCCTGAAGCGCAGCAGCTATCATTGTGGAGTCAACTCCTCCAGAAAAGAGAAGGCCTA
>JBDGSF010000026.1:2941-7846 GCA_042217675.1 Candidatus Nanohaloarchaea archaeon
GCGGAGAAATCTGAAAGGCCTTTCTGGGAGTTATCTATAGCTTCGTAGGAGTCGATGACATCCGCCATCTCCACTTCCACGAATTCAAGGTTGCGTTCCTCCAGGTAGTTGAGAACTTTATCCGTCATTTTCGGAGCTACCAGTATTCCCCGCACCTCTCCCTGGAACTCGTCTTCTATTTCATCAACGTATCTCTGGAGCTGTAGTACCGTGTTGTAGTCAGGGTTTCGCTTCACTTCTATAACAACGTAGTTATCATCGCTGTCGCGGGCGAACACATCTATAAAGCCGGCTGGAGTTTCCCGTTCGCGTTCAATTACTTTAAGGCCTTCCTCCACGATCCCGGGTTCTTCCTCAATTGATTCATGTATGTCTACTTCGTGTCCTGCGATCTTCAGTTCGGACTTGTCTACCATTTGATCCACCGCGAGAAAATCCAGTTCCTCGAATCTGATCTCGACTATTTCCTCAGGATTGTTTCTCTTGGCCTCAAGAATGAGATGAGAGTTTTCTTCATCGACTTCCACCGAGTAGGAGTCGACTTCTGGCTGCCAGTTCTTTGGCTGATAGTTTTGAGGGCCGTGAACAAGGATCGCCGAGTCCTGTTTCTTGATAACCATTCTCTCACCGCGGTCAAGCTTCGACTTGGCGCGGCCCTGGTAGTTAACCGAGCAGAGGCCGTTTATCTGTACCGTGTAACTTCTTGACAGGTATTCTGAGAGAACTTTCTCGGCTTCCTTTATCCCGGGGTTTTGAATAATCTCCTTCACAGTCAGAGTTTTCTTCAGAAAAGGTTTTTACAGTTTCCAGGTAAAGAACTCTGGTAATGGATTACAGGATTAAGGATCTCCCTGAGTCCGAAAGGCCTAGAGAGAAACTTGAAGACCTCGGACCAAAAAACCTTTCTGAAGTTGAACTCCTCTCAATAGTTCTGAGAACCGGTACACAGGGCAAGAACGTGAAAGAATTAAGCGCGGAAATACTAAAGGAATACTCGCTGGAGGAGATCGCAGACAGAAACCTGGGAGAACTCAAAAAGTTCGAGGGTATTTCCCGTGTGAAGGCCGGTCAGCTCAAAGCGGTTGGAGAGCTTTCCCGGAGATTGAAGAAGGAGGAACGCGAGAAAATTGAAGCTCTCAGCGACGTCAAGGCCCGGACACAGGATATGAAGTACATGGAGTCTGAGATACTTAGAGTCTTCTACCTTAACTCCGGCAACGAGCTGCTGAAGGAATCAGAGTTTGACGGCGGTGTTTCAGAAGTCGGTTTTGAGACTAGAAGTATCTTCCGGGAAGCGATGAACTGTAACGCCTCCGCACTGATCCTTGCGCATAACCATCCTTCAGGCAAGGCCTCTGCTACTTCACAGGACGTTGAAGTCACAGAGAAAGTAGTTGAACTGGGAGAAGGCCTTGGAGTACAGGTTTTGGACCATGTTATCGTCGGAGACAGTTTCTACAGCATGAGAGAGAATTCGAGAGTTAATTTCTGAGTATTCGGGTACGGTGTTTAAAGGTGTTTCGGCGTCTGCCCCACGGTATTTAAAGTTTACCTGAGGAGTTGTAATTGTCTAAGAACTGTTTCTCTAGGCGGTGTAAACACTAATGGCAATGGATGTATCTGACCACGTGGCAGTCCCTGAACATAGGAAAATGGACGAAGACGAAGTTGAAGAGCTTCTTGAAAAATACGATACTACAAAGGACAAACTTCCTAAGATCGAGCGCACCGACGCTGCGATAAAGAAGCTTGATCCAGAGGTCGGCGACGTGATAGAGATCGTTCGGGACTCTCCTACCGCCGGAGAAACCACCTATTACCGCGAAGTTATCGAAAGCCGATAAAAAATTGGTGAACTCAATCAATGAACGAACAATTCCTGGAGCAGCTGATCGACAGAAACCTCGTTAAACACCAGATAGAATCATACAACCGATTTGTAGACGAAAGAATACAGGCCATTCTCAACGAAGTAGGAAGCATTGAACCAGAGCTTCCTGACGGAGAAGACCTCGTCATCAAGATCGTTGACGTGGACATCAAGAGGCCTAAGATCAACGAGGCCGACGGATCCGTAAGACAGATCACACCTAAAGAGGCCCGAATGAGAGACCTCACCTATTCTTCTGAGATCAAGGTTACCATGACACCGATCTTCGAGGGTATCCAGCAGGAATCCGAGGAAGTTACCATCGGAGAAATCCCTGTTATGGTCGGATCCGAGCTATGCTGGACCTCCGAGATGGATGAAGAAGAACTCCGCGAAGCAGGAGAGGATCCAGAAGATCCAGGAGGATACTTCATCATCAACGGCTCCGAGAAAACTATTATCTCAATGGAGGAGATGGCGAACAACAAGCCGATCTACATGGAGGACGACGGAGAACAGACATGTAGAATCAACTCCGAGAACGAAGGATACGTCCAGAGACACATACTTGAAAGAGATGACGATATTGTCGAGATCAGCTTTGCAAACGTAAAGAACACGCCAGCAATTGCATTGATCAGGGCCCTTGGCTACGAGACCGATAAGGAGATCGTCGAACTTGTTGGAGAGGAATACGCATCCGATATCTATCTTAATCTTTACGAGGTAGATGCTTCGGACCAGGAAGAGGCCTTTGAGTATATCGCAAACAGAGCCGGAGTTACAAACGATGTGGAGGAAAGAGTCAGCAGCATTCTGGACGACTACCTGCTTCCTCACCTAGGGCAGGAACCTGAGGCCCGGGAAGAAAAGGCCAAGCTACTTGCCAACATGATCAGAAATACTATCGCGCTCGGAAAAGGCGATATCAAACCAGACGACATCGACCACTACGCAAACAAAAGACTGAACCTTGCAGGAGAGCTGCTGGAGATGCAGTTCCGATCAGTATTCCTCGGAAAATGGGGTCTAGTCGCAAGGATGAAGTACAACTTCCAGAAATCCGCAAAGAGAGGAAGACTTCCAAGCCTACAGTCCACAGTAGTATCTGACACACTGAGCAGTCAGATAATGGGGGCCATGGCCACAGGGAACTGGGTAGGCGGAAGAACAGGTGTCTGCCAGAGCCTGGAACGCAACAACCGCATTAAAACTCTAAGCCATTTGAGAAACATCGTCTCGCCTTTAAGCGCTGATAGACAGCACTTCGAGGCAAGAGACCTGCATCCAACACAGTGGGGTCGCGTCTGCCCTATCAAGACGCCAGAAGGTATGAACATCGGGCTTAGAACACATCTCGCTATGAGCGCAAACGTCTCAACAGGTATGTCAGAGATGGAAAGAAACTCTCTGAAGGCAAAACTTCAAGAGACCGGAATCAACGTGAACGAATAAATGAATACTATGCGAATCCGAGAAAAACTAGTTGAAAAAGCAAAAACCGTTAAATCATCCATCAGGTGGGTTTAAGTGACCAGAGTATTCCTTGACGGAGAAATCCTGGGAGACGCAGAGTCTCCTGAAGAAGCACTTGAACAGCTAAAAGAAAAACGCAGAGACGGAGAGATAGATCAAGAGGTCAGCATACACTACGCAGAGGACAGAGACGAGATCAGAATCAACACCGACTCAGGAAGAGTGCTCAGGCCTCTAGTAATCGTGGAAGACGGCGAACCTAAACTTACAGACGAACAGATGGAAGAACTTAAAGAAGGAGAAATCACTCTCGAAGACCTTGAAGAACAAGGTATAATCGAGCACCTTGACGCGGAAGAAGAGGAAAACGCATACGTGGCACTGGCCGAAGAAGAAGTCACCGAAGAACACACCCACATGGAACTCGACCCAGAAATCATCAACGGCGTATCCGCCTCACTAACAGTATACCCGGAACACAACAGAGGAGACCGAGTCAACTTCGGAGCAAAAATGTCAGGACAAGGCCTTGGAATGCCTTCCAGAGAGTTCCACCAGAGATTCGACACACAGTCCAACATTCTAACCTACCCTCAGCAACCGATCGTTGAAACCAATACCTACGACACACTTCTCGGCGACCACCCTATCGGCCAGAACATGGTGATCGCACTGGCCTCATTCGACGGATACAACATCGAGGACGCAGTCATCATGAACCAGGACTCAATCGACAGAGGCCTCGGTAGGTCAACATACATGAGAACTTACCAGACAGAGGCCCAGAGATTCTGGGGAGGACAGCAAGACGAAATAGGAATCCCTGACAAAGACGTCCGCGGCTACAGAAGAGAGGAAGTATACTCACACCTGGACGAAGACGGAATCGCCAACCCGGAGACAGAAGTTGACTCCGACGATGTACTCGTTGGAAAAACCAGTCCTCCAAAGTTCCTTGGATCAGGAGGCGGGGAAGAAATCCAGATGGGGCTAGCAGACAGAAGAGAAACAAGCCTGACAGTAAGACATGGAGAACAGGGTAAAGTCGACAAAGTCATGGTCTCAGAGACCAGCGACGGAGACAAACTAATCAAGATGAAGATGAGAGAATACAGAGTCCCAGAACTAGGCGACAAGTTCGCAACAAGACACGGACAGAAAGGAGTAGTCGGCATGACCGTACCTGAAGTCAACATGCCCTTCACAAAACAGGGAATCACTCCAGACATGATCCTTTCGACACACGCAATCCCAAGCCGTATGACAGTAGCACAGCTAATCGAGTTAATGGCAGGAAAAGCAGGCGCACTGAGAGGAGAACCTGTCGACGGAACAGCATACCACAACGAATCCAAAGAAGAAGTCAAAGAAATGCTGGAAGAACTGGGATTCAACAAGACAGGAAAAGAAACCATGTACAACGGCCTCACAGGAGAAGAAATGGAGGCCGACATCATGATCGGGCCAGGATACTACCTCAAACTAAGCCACATGGTCGGAGACAAGGTCCACGCAAGAAGCAGAGGCCCGGTAACACTCCTAACGAAACAGCCGACCGA
>JBDGSF010000027.1:0-5376 GCA_042217675.1 Candidatus Nanohaloarchaea archaeon
TACCAAATCTGTATTCTATGGCCAAGGTTCTAGGAATTGACGAAGCAGGAAGAGGCCCGGTAATAGGCTCGATGTTTATCGGAGGATTCATGATAGACGAAGAAAGGATAGATGAGATCGAGGAACTGGGAGTGAAGGACTCGAAGAAGCTATCTGAGAAGAAGAGAGAATCAATTCGGGATCAACTGGAAAAGCATGGAGAGGCCTTCCTGAAGGAAGTCAAGGCGGAGGAGATAGATGAGCTTCGAAGCGTAATGTCTCTGAACGAGATCGAGGTAAAGGCCTTTACAGATGTGATTGGAAGAACTGATGCGGATAAAGTGATCGTTGATCTCCCGGAACCGAATGCTGAGAGATTTATCAATAAGCTGAAGGATCAGCTACCTGACAGATTTGCGGATGTAGATTTTGTTGCGGAACACGGGGCTGACGATACCTATCCTGTTGTCTCTGCTGCTTCTATAGTTGCAAAGTCTGCGAGGGAGAGTCACGTCGACGATTTGAAGAAGAAGTACGGTTACGACTTTGCCTCTGGCTATCCGCATGATAGGCCTACGATCAGTTTCCTGGAGAAGTACGTGGAGGAGAAAGGAGAGCTACCTGAGGAGACAAGGAAATCATGGAGTACTGCAGAGCGAATACTGAAGGAGGCCTCGCAGAAAGATCTCGGAAGTTTCTGAAATAGGCCTAAAAGTCTCACGTTCTATTTCTGGATTATGGTTACAGCAAAAATTACTGGCAGCACTGTCAAGGTCTGGGATGAGGAAGATGCTGAAGAAATCCACAGCGAGAAATACTACGGGAAGATCCTGGACGATGGCAGACTTGAACTTTCATTTTCGGAGGCATTTCACCTCTACGAGAGAGATGAGGTAGTAATCGAAGATGAATCGGGGGAAGAGCTTGATAGGGATGAGATTTTCCAGAGGTTTTCCGATATCGATGAGGAGTTCGATCAGAAGTATGCGGTCTACAGCGATCTCCGTGAAAGAGGATATATCGTGAAGAGCGGTTTCAAGTTCGGCTCCCATTTCAGAGTTTACCCCAGGGGTGTAAATCCGTATGCTGAAGGCGATAAACGGGATAGACAGCATACAAAGTACCTGGTGCATGCTGTACCTGAGAACCATACCATGAGCTTCCAGGAAATGTCTAGAGGTGCTCGACTGGCTCAGAACGTTCGAGCCACAATGCTGTGGGGAGTGGTCGATACTGAGAACGATGTAACGTATTACGAAGTTGAGCGTTCAACCCTCTAGAAACGGGCGATATCAAAGAAACTGTTTTTACGGCCGTACCTGTCCTGAAGCTTTCTACCATACCACAGGCCTACTGCAAGACCTGTAAGATGAGCTGAGCTTGCGAACATGCCGATTACAGGCAGTGTCGTACCTGCAAGCTTGAAGGCCAGGTTGACAAATTCTATTGCTCCGAAAGCAAGTACCGCGGTTCTGATCTTCATAGGTATGAAAAAGTAGAGAAGTACCTCTGCTTCAGGATAGAGCATGGCCACTATCCCGAGGAATGCAACTACTGCCCCGGAAGCCCCGACTGCAGGACTTAAAGTAGCTATACCTCCTACCGTAGGCCCATATAACTGGTAGAGAACATTCCTGAAAATAATGAATCCCAGGCTTGCCGCAATTCCGGAGACAAGATATATTTTCAAAGTCTCTTTCGCACCTATACTTCTCTCCACCACGCTTCCGAAAAAGTAGAACGTCACCATATTAGCAAAAATATGGAAAAGACCGGAGTGCAACAACATTACAGTGACAATAGTCCACGGCTGCTCAATCAACGTAGAGTGAAGCAAAGTACCTTCTGCGGCTTGATTCACGGCCTCTACTGCAGACTGCGA
Source organism: Candidatus Nanohaloarchaea archaeon (assembly GCA_042217675.1). GTDB lineage: Archaea > Nanohalarchaeota > Nanosalinia > Nanosalinales > Nanosalinaceae > Nanohalovita. The sequence continues at coordinate 1,862 of JBDGSF010000027.1, forward strand.
AAGAGCCGGAGAAAGCTGCATCAGCTGCGAGTAACCTGGCACTGCCTGAAGCAAGAACGATAGAACCGTAACCGCAATAATAGCAAGAGTGGCATTCCTCTTCAACAATGAAAGAGCCTCTTCAAACACTGAAGGCCTTCTAGCTTTCTTAGGAGTGCCCTGGACTGTTTCCTGCTTCAGCTTCTTCTCCTTAAACCATTTCTTGGTTTCTTCCTTCTCTTTTTCAACCCCTTCTTCAAGGCCTTCGCAGTCATGGTTCTCAGGTAGACGGTGCTCGGAGCAGAAGCTTTCCCCACAGTATCTGCATGTGAAGGTCATAGCCTTCTTACCGCATTCAGAACACTCGCCCATGAAAACAGATTACTCAACTATCTTTTTATCAACCTGATCCAGAAAGAAAAAGAGAAAAAATTATTGAGGCCTATCCTACAGATAACTTGTGAGCTCACTTATCTCTACACGTTCCTGCTCCGTTGAATCACGATCCCTGACAGTAACTGTTTCAGGCTCTTCCTCCAGGGTTTCGTAGTCAACCGTGACACAGACCGGTGTACCGACCTCGTCCTGACGCCGGTAACGCTTTCCGATATTGCCGGTGTCGTCGTACTTGACAGAGAATCCCTTCTCTCTCAGCATATCCGCTACTTCACGAGCTTTCTCGCCGAGGCCTTCCTTGTCCATAAGAGGGAAGACAGCGACTTCGGTAGGAGCTATCTCCTCTGAGAGACGGAGAACAGTCCTTTCCTCGTCATCGACTTCGTCCTCGTCGTAGGCGTGAGCCAGCACGGTGTAAACCATTCTGTCGATACCGAACGAGGGCTCGACAACGTGAGGAAGAATATGCTCTCCGTTTTTAGTCACTTCTTCAACGCTGAAGTTGCATTTCTCTGAAGGAATGGAGTATTCTTCTCCTTCAATCTCGATGAAGACCTTATCGGCTTCAAAGGCCTCGGGCTCTTCCTCCGCGAGATCCTTCAAGGCCTCTTCTATTTCACCGGCTTTATCACCGAACTCAGGGCCTAAGTAGCCCATGTCTGGGCTGACTGTCTTCTCCTTCACTGTCCTCGGCTCGTCGTACTCCTTGAAGACAGTATAGTCATCCTGAGAGCACTCGTCGTGCTTTTTCAGGTCGTAGCTTCCTCTGTATGCGAAACCAGTAATCTCGATCCAGTCGGGCTGGGCACCGGGTGCGCTTGTGTCTGCCTCTGCGTCCCAGCAATCGCTTGCGTAGTGAGAGAGCTCGTCTTCCTGATGCTGTCTGAACCTGAAACGATCCATATCAACGCCAATCTCTCTGTACCACTTGGTCGCGATTCCAAGGTAGTAGGCAATCCACTCTGACTCGACAATCTCTTCATCTACGGCCTCTTCAACAGTCTTCCTTACAGGGCCTTTGTCGGCCTGCTGTCTTTCCCGTGAGTAAAGCTTCAGCTCTACATCCTTCACAGCTTCAATATCCGGCCTGTCCTCTTCCGGATCGATAAAATGCTCAAGTTCTGCCTGGGTCAGCTCTCTTACGCGTACAAGGCCTTTCCTCGGCGATATTTCGTTGCGATAAGCTTTCCCGATCTGTGTTATGCCGAACGGAAGCTGGTTCCTTGCGTATTCTTTCAGTCTTGGAAACTCTACGAAGATTCCCTGTGCGGTCTCCGGTCTGAGGTATCCTGGCTGTGAGTCTCCTGGGCCGATGCTTGTCTTAAACATCAGGTTAAAGTCCTCAACTTCTTCGCCTGAGAGAGAAGCACCACAGCTAGGGCATTCAAGGTCATGCTCCTCGATCAAGGCCTCAACCTGTTCATGCGAGAAAGATTCGGCTTCTTCCACATCAGTATTGTCTTCAACGATGTGATCGGCGCGAGAAGATTTACCGCATTCAGGACATTCGATTATCATGTCGTCGAAGCCATCCAAGTGGCCTGAGGCCTTGAAAACTGCTTCAGGCATTACAGTCGGTGCGTCTATCTCTCGGTGTCCAAGTTCCTGGGAGAAGGTTTTTCTCCAGCTGTTTTCGATGTTTCTCTTGAGTTCCGCGCCTTCAGGTCCAAAGGTCTGGAAACCTGCTGCGCCATTGTATGATTCAGAGGCCTGGAAGTAGAAGCCTCGTCTCTTCGATAGTTCCGATAGTTTCTCTGATAGAGACTTGTTCATAAAGAAACACCGGTTACAGAAGTTTTTATAGCAGAAGCTCCAGGTTTTGAAAACGCGAATACGTTACCGTGTGGCCGCGGATAAACGCGGTCCAAAACGTCCACCTTTCATTGTACCTGAAAATTACGTCCAGATTCTTAAATAAGGGAGGCCCTCCCTGTGGAAGAGTTAAATACGAGAAACGGTTTTAATCAATAATAAGAAAATGAAAACAGTTTCAGATGTAGATATAGAGGGAGAAAAAGTACTTCTCAGAACAGATCTAAACCTTCCAATAGAAGACGGCGAGCCCCAGGCAACAGTCAGATTCAGAAGATACCTGGAGACAATCAAAGAGCTTTCAGAGAGAGGAGCAAAAACTGTTGTAGTAGCTCACCAGGGAAGGCCTGGAAGAGAGGACTTTACCTCGCTTGAAAAACACGCCGGCATGATTTCGGACTCGCTTGAGGAAGAAGCCGAGTTTATCAAGAGCTTTTTCGGATCAGAGCTTTCCAATACGGTTAAAGATATGGAGAAGGGTGATGTTGCACTTCTGGAGAACATCAGATTCCTCTCCGAGGAATTGAGAAACGCAGATCCTGAAGATCACGCAGAGGACATATTTGTAAACAGGATGGCTTCAGAATTCGATATATACGTGGATGATGCTTTCTCCGCTGCGCATAGAAGCCATGGATCAATGGTAGGATTTACAGAACACCTGGACAGCTACGCAGGCCCTGTAATGAGCAACGAACTTAAAAGCTGTGGAAAAGTACGTGACCGATTTGAGAACGGTTTACTAGTGCTTGGAGGAGAAAAACCTTCAGACCTGATCGGCATAATGCAGGAAATGATTGATTCCGTCGAAAAAGTACTTCTGGGGGGAGTGCCGGGGGAACTCGCCCTGATAATTAAAGGCTATAACCTCGAGGAGAAAGAGGAATGGATAAGAGAGAAAGGCCTCGACGAAAGAGAAGACGATCTCCGAAAAATGCTTGAAGAATACGGAGACAAGATTATTCTGCCCGAGGACCTGAGAACCGCTGACGGAGTGCATGAGGTTGGCAATCTTTCAGGAGAGATGGTGTGGGATATAGGCCCTGAGACAGAGGAAAAGTTTGCTGAAGAGATAAGAAATGCTGATTCCGTAGTGATGAAAGGACCTATCGGTGCCTTCGAAGACCACCCACAGGGAACCAAAGCTCTGGTGGATGCAGCAGCGGAATCAGATGGATACACAGTCCTTGGAGGCGGCCACACCTCTTCACTTGTGCAGAGATTTGATCACAGCCTGGACGACTTCTCCCATGTATCGATCGCAGGAGGCGCCTTCGTAAACTACCTGAGCGGAGAAAAACTTGCAGCAGTAGAGGCCTTGAAGTAAA
>JBDGSF010000028.1:0-4755 GCA_042217675.1 Candidatus Nanohaloarchaea archaeon
TAATTGTTTTACTTTTCTTGCCGACTTTTCTGGTTCTAAGATCGCCTATACAGAATCCCAGCATGTAATTCCTTTCTTCAGAATCTCCAGAGAAATCCTTGCGTTCATACTTGATATGCGATTCTGAAATATCCCTAGTAGGTATGTCAAACTTCTTCAATTTGCTGTAAACGGTAGACCTGCCTGTATCAAGCTTCTCCGCTATGTCTCTGGTCGAAAGCTCCTCCACAACGTATAGCTTCTCAAGCTTCTCCTTGGTGATGTCATCTCTTCTTTTTGGCCCACTACTTCTCCGCGGTATGTCGTATTCTCGCAGTCTTTTGAGTATAGTTCTCTTGGAACAACCATATTTTTCTGCAATTTCATTCGAGCTCATCTCTTCCTTGATGTAAAACTCTCTAAGTTCGTCTTCAGGTATCTCAAGCTTCTTCATGTATTTGATTGTCTAAAGACGCTTAAATAACCGCGGTGTGCATCACACCAAATTACAGTAAACGCCTATTGACGAAAATAAAAAGGTTGGCTGCTTGTCAAGATGTAGGGTGTCTACCTGGATACGGAAACTAAGCACCAAGACTTTCTCTAAAGATTCCAAAAACCAATATCACCTGAACTTTATCGCCGATTACTCCACCGGCACAGGCTTTCTTTCTCTGAAGTATAGAGCAGGCAGTAAGAAGCGAGACCGACAGGCTGGAAAACTTCAACTCTGTCCCAGTAAGACCTTTCAACACTGTAGAGGCAGGGTTCGCACTCCGACAACTGGCAGTTGAAACTCCAAGACCAGAGAACGTGTTCTTCTACGTCAACGTCGCACCGAGAAAAGATGACAAGGATTCAAGGAGAAATCTATATTATCTTCCGTGTCAACCGGTGCAGACTGGAGAGGCCGTAGTCAGGCTCTTCAAGGCCTTCCGCTTGTTTCATGTATTTCTTATCTATCTCGCCGGACATGACTGCTACGGTGGTCATGCCTAGCCTGTTGCCTAGCAGGATATCTTCTCTTCTGTCCCCTATAAGAACAGAGTTGTCGGGGTAATAGGAGAAGTAGTTCCGGAAAATATCTCTGAACTCTTCTGAAGGTTTTCCAATATTTTTAGGACTCATATAGGTCTCTATAATAGAGTTAATTATTTTTTGACCAGGTTTAAGGCCTTTACTTGTTTCAAAGTATTTCTGGTTGCCAAGTACGAGAGTAAGCCCGTCTTCTTCTCTTTTTTTCACTGCTTCTTCTATTTTCCGGTAGTTCAGGTTTCTGTCGAGACCTAGGACTATGGTTTTGGAGTTTTTTGATATTTCTATGTTTCTTCTATCTAGTTCTTCTACAAGCCCTGCCTCTCCGATTGTGTAGACGGATTTAACGTTGTTCCTGTATAGGTGCTCTGTTGCAACGTAGGCTGAGTTAAGGATTTCTTCCTCTTCTGTAGGTATGCCGTTGGCCGTCAATCTTTTTGCATAGCTTTTCCGGGATACAAGAGAGTTATCGGTGTGAAAACGTATTTTCCGGCCGCTGTCTTTAAGCCGGGTTATCAAGTCCTCTGCCCCTGTAATGGTTGTATTCCATTTCATCAGAGTTCTTTCAATATCAAAGAAGAAAGTACGTTTCTCTGATAGTTCTCCCATAACCATGTTAAGACCTCATAAACTTTTATTCTAAAAGCCAGAAACTAGTATTTATGCAGGGTTTCTCCAGGATCTTTTTGCTTGCCTTCTCCGTGATCTTCCTGGTAACTGCTGTTTCCGGTTCAAGCTACCGGGTTCAGACAGATGTGAAGTACGAGTATCCTTCCATAATCACGTCAGCTAGGTCTGCAACAGTCTTTAACTATACTGTTACCAATCCTACAACATTCAGTAAGACAAACATGGAAACGCGGCTGAGCGGTGTAACCGCAGAATTCGAATCCGGTTCAAGCTCTATAAGTTATTCATTACCTGCCGGAGCATCAAAGAAGTTCACTATAATCGTATCACCTGCTACCTCCGGCCAGCATTATCTCCGGATTATAAACGAGAACAAAAACCTTGAAATACAGACAGTTGACAAGATACCTGTCTACTCTCCTCCCAGCGCAGCTGGAAGACACTCTCTGCCAGGGATAGGCCTTACCCAACTGCTTTTTCTACTAGCTTCTTCACTACTGGCTTTCAGAAAGGCCTAATCCTCTCTTCTGTTCTTAACAACTCTAACAATATACCCTGCTACACGGTTACGTAGCTTCTTGGAGTTGAACTCATCCATTTCCTTCAGCTCTTCCTTGTTATCCTCAAATTCATCGGAGAACCTTTCCTCATCTGCGTTTACCAGATCCTTTGCAAGCCTCTTAACGTAGGTTTGTCGTACACGTCCCATTGTCACAAAACTTGAAGACAAACCTTCTTAAACCCTCTACTTTAAAGTCTCTCAGAACAGTAAGAACTAGTTATGACAAAGATAAGACGTCTGGTGCTAGATATTCTTAAGCCCCATAACCCCGGAATAATAAGGTTTGCAGAGGAAATAGAGCAGGTTCCGGGAGTAGAAGGCATCAACGCAACAATCTACGAGATAGACGAAGAAGTAAGAAATCTCAAAGTAACAATCGAGGGCCAGGAAATTGACGAAGACGAGGTTAGAGAGGCCATAGAGGATCTAGGCGGCAGTATTCACTCAATCGATGAAATCGTGTACGGCGATAAAATGGTTGAGGAAAGCAAAACACCGCAGGACAAGTAAAAAATGTTTGAAAATCTCAGAGAGGCCTGGCAGAAAGAAGATGTCCGCAAGATATCCCGACGCTACTTCATCTCCAACGGATTCGACGGAACCCTGACCTCTACAGGAGTAGCGGTCGGAAGCTTTCTATCAGGAGTGCCTACAGGCCTTACCGTGTTCAAGGTCGGAGTCGGCGCGGGTATAGGCCTTGCAACATCCGGTATCTGGAGCGTATGGGAGATCGAGAGAGCAGAGAAACTGGCTGAAGTCCACGAGCTCGAAGAACCTATGATGACAGGTCTGGAAGATACTGAGATCCACAGGCAGAAGAAGCAGGGCCGCGTCATCAATGCGTTGAGCAGCGGTTTAGGCCCGGTAATTGGTATACTATTGCCGCTGATTCCCTTCCTTTTTGAGCCTGCGATCGGGATGCTGTACTCTACCGTTGCTTCAGTAGCTATCGGTGTAGCCCTTCTTTCCGCGTTCGGTGTATACATGGGCAGTATCTCAGGTCAGAAACTGTATTTAGCAGCTGCAAGAATGGGTGCTGCAGGTATAGTAGTCACTTTACTGAACTTGGTGCTGCCAGGTTGACAGTCTGAGTACAGTAACTGCATTAAAGCTGGAGGCCGTAATCTGTGATATGACAGAGCTTCTGTACTATCCGGACAATGAATACCAGAAAGAGTTTGAATCCGAGGTAAGCAAGGTAAAGGAGATGGATAACTACATCTGCCTGAAGGAAACCCTGTTCTACAAGGAAGGTGGCGGACAGCCCGCGGACCATGGAAAAATTTCGTGGAACAATAGCGAGGCAGAAGTAATAGATGTGCAGAAGAAAAATGGAGAAGTCCGTCACTACATTGAAGGCGATTTTCCGGACCCAGGTCAGGAGGTACACGGCGAAATTGACTGGGAGCGCCGTTACAAGCATATGAGGATGCATACGGCTCAGCACGTTCTTTCCTGGGTTGCACTTGAAGAATACGATGCCACAACCGCTGGCAACCAGATACATGAGGAACAGTCTCGCATCGACTTCAAACCGGTAGATTTCAGCGAGGAAGATGTAGAGAAGATCGAACGAGAGGCCAACGCACTGATCGAGAAAGAGCTGAAGGTTGAGAAAAAAGAAATGGCCCGTGAACTGGTCGAAGAGCAGATGACAGAAGGCCGCACCAACCTTGACCTAATTCCAGAAAGTATCGACCCTCTGAGAGTAGTAATCATAGGAGAGAACGATATCTGTCCCTGCGGAGGAACCCACGTCGACAACATCAAAGAGATAGGCCGTATAAACATAGTTAACAGGGTTTCCAAAGGGGAGAACGTGGAAAGACTGGAGTTCGAGTTAGAGGAGTAATCAATCTCTCCAGTACCTCATAATACTTTCATCTTCTTCATATTCCCCAAAGGCCTTCCTCCAGTTGAGAGGCCAGGCCTGTCTGCATCCGCTGTTAAACGCGTCTTGGTTATCTTCGTATAACGGTCCTACAGGAGTTACTATCTCTCCTACATAAGCTGTCTCAAAACTGTAGCTGCGGTCATCAGGTGATTCTATAGTAGCTGTTGGAACGCTGTCCGGTAGTTTAGGCATGTCTTCACGCGGATAATGTACGGAGCCGTGCAGAAGCGCTGGAGGGCTGTACTCATCTGATTCGATGCTTGTATCTTCAAAATTCATTTCGGCCAGACTCTCCATCTCCAGCCTTTTGACGTATAGAAGGCCTGGCTGTGTTTTCCAGCTACCGTCGTCTCTCTGACCTTTACTGTTTATTATACAGGCTGTCTTGGCCTGAACCGGCGAATCCTCGAATTTTCCTTCCGTAACCTTCAGATCTACTGGCCCCGTTCTTACAGTATCCATGTCATATCTCTCCGCTAGTTTATCCTCCCAGGCCGAACCAATATTATCGGTAAAAGCTCTCAGGTCAGGCCTATCCCACTCATCGTACTTGTCCTCAGGCCTTGTCTCAGGGTAGTCAAGAGGAAAGTCCGGATCTGAAAGAAGTTCGTCAGGATGGAACTGTTCCCTACGGAATCCCAGTTCTTCAGAAATC
>JBDGSF010000029.1:0-2504 GCA_042217675.1 Candidatus Nanohaloarchaea archaeon
GACAAGGCCTACATCGCCGATATAGAACTGGAGACGGAATGAAGCGTCGGGGGCGTCATAAAAACCAGAGGTTACAACGCTCCGACGCATTACAGTTTGTTACGATTTCTATCTGTATTCCTCAAGTTCTACTCCTGCTTCTCCTGCCCCGAATGTATCAGGAATCATTTGTTCCAAACTCTCAATTCTTGTTTCTCCATTCTGTCCTCGCATTATAATCGTGATATCGTGCTGAGCTACTTCTGCAAACTCTGCCAGTATCTGTCTACAAGCACCACAAGGCGTAATTGGTTCATCTACTTCACCGACCACAGCCACGGCTTTGAACTTATATTCTCCATCAGATACAGCCGAGCCCACAGCGTTTCTTTCAGCACAAGTTCCAAGTCCTTGAATAACGCTTTCAAAATAACAGCCAGAATATACCTTACCAGAGTCTGTAAGGATAGCCGCCCCTACAGAACTATCTGTAAAGGTTGAGAAAGTGTTTTTACGGACTTCATCTGCTTCTTGAACAAGCTCTTCTGCTTGTTCTTCTGAAAGGTCTTCTGGTAAATTCTCCATATGTCTAACTTCTTGTCACCATTTTTATTTATAATTCATCAGCCTCACGGGTTAAACTCCGTAAAATCACTTAAACCAGTTATATCTGCGAAAGAACTTCTGAATCGCTGAAATATCGGGAAAGCTCGTCGGGGGCGGGATTTGAAGGCCTTTATTGGTATGTTGGGTCTTCTTCGGGTGGTTTGAAGCGGTCTACGCTTTCCCAGTCTTCGGTTAGCTGGTGTGGTGGCTGTGGGTTGATTAGGGCTGCTGTGGTCCATTCTCTGTACTGTTCTTCTGTGTATGGCGGGTTCTCCATTTCCTGGTGGTGGCTGCTGGCTAGGCCTCTTGCCTGCGCCCCGATCTTGATCTGCTTTTTAGTATCTAGGAAAGCAGTTGCTACAGCGGTCTCCAGTTCGTCTGTCTCCAGGTACGTGCTGTCAAGTATTCTCTCCGCCTGTTCTGCGTAGACTCTGGCACCCATCTCCGCCAGTTCCTCTCGGGCCTCTTCTGGGAGAGTGGAGAGCTTGGTGTTCTCCAGGTTCTGCATCAGTATGTCTTCGTAGAGATCCTGAACGCTTTCCTGGGCCTCTGCTTTTACTGCTTCCTCTAATCGGCTGCTTATTTCTTCCAGGTATCGCTGCCACTCGTTGAGAAACTCTTCCTCATTTGATTGGTTCATGGCGAGGAATACGGAAAGAAAAGTTAAGTAGTTACTTCTCGATAACGATAGAATAATTCGGGCCTTTATCCCTGTTTTTCGTGGATGTTGATGGTGTAGATGTTTTCTTCTGGTTGCCAGTCGGCCTCAAGGCGAGGATTGTCAAGGCCTAGCTCGTTGATTATTTCGTCTATGAATGAGCCTATCCCTGGTTTTTCCGAGCCGTCTTCGAATGCGATTGATGCTATCGCGGTGTTGCTGTCGTAGTCGATGTCGAGGCTGGAACGGTAACGGCCACTGTATTCCTCGTTGAAGTACTGATTGATTTTTTGCTCAAGCTCCGACTCTCTCATGGATTTAGGATTTGAAGAAAACTGTGAAGACTCTTTTGGACAGGTTTTTCAGTCTTCTCTACCTTACAGTTTTCCATGAATCAGGAAGAACTTGAAAAATACGTTGAAGCAGGACAGGTAATCCAGAAAGCCCGGAAACATGCAAGAGAGATAGCGACACCGGGAACCAACTTCAAGGAGATAGCTGACAGCATTGAAGAACTTATCAGAGATGAAGGCCTTGAACCAGCGTTCCCTGTCAATCTATCTGTAAACGAGGAAGCCGCACACTACTCTCCAGGAATCACCGAGGACCGGGTCCTGAAGGAAGAAGACGTTTTGAAGATCGATATAGGCGCTCATTCCAAGGGTTACATCGCTGACACCGCGTTAACAGTAAACCCTTCCGGCAGCGAAAAAGAAATGATTGAAACAGCCGAAGAAGTTCTGGAAGAGGCCCTGAAGTTCCTGGAGCCAGGTGTTACGGTTGGAGAGTTCGGAGCTCACGTGCAGAAACAGGTTCCGGATGAGTACTCTGTTATCAGGAATCTAACCGGGCATTACCTCGGGAAGTACACTCAGCACGCCGGTGTCTCGGTTCCTAACGTCGATAACGGGTCTTCCCATGTTATTGAGGAAGGTGACGCAGTTGCAATTGAGCCTTTCCTGACTGACGGCTCCGGAAAGATCAAAAACGGTAAGAAAGGCAATATCTACAAGTTAGAGAGCGATAGAAACGTGAGAGGCCGTCACGAAAGAAAGCTTCTGGGCGAGATCAAGGAGTTTCAAGGCCTTCCGTTCAGTCCTCGCTGGTTCGACGATTTCGGTGCAAGGCAGAAGATGGCTTTGAACAAGCTTGTTCAGGCGGATGTAGTTCATTCCTATCCTGTGTTGAAGGAGGTTGAGAACGGTACAGTGGTCCAGGCAGAGCACACTGTTCTTGTCGGAGCAGGAGAGAACGGAGAAAA
>JBDGSF010000003.1:0-2643 GCA_042217675.1 Candidatus Nanohaloarchaea archaeon
GGAAGACGAACGACGCGATGGGTATCGAATAGAAAAATCTTCTACTTTCTCTTTTCTCTATTTCTCCTCAAATTCCGAGAAGTAATGTGTTAAAGGAAGCGGATAATTGGTTTAAATAGATGGGCAAGAAAGTTTTGATGCTGGGATGGGGTTACCCTCCGAATATTGAGGGAGGCCTTGATATTCACGTTAAGAACCTTTTTCAGGAGTTGAAGAGTAAAGGAGTTGATGTAGATCTTGTTCTTCCTGAGGAGTACGCTCCCGACGAGAAAGATGTAATAGGCGTTGAGACTGAGTCGGAGGCTATGCTGCCGCGTTCACGTGAGATCTCAGGAAGGTTTGCCGAGTTAGCCAAGGATTACGATATAGTGCATACCCATGACTGGTTCGGCAGCGAGGCGGGCCTGAAATCCAGGAAGTACTCAGGTACGAAATGGGTTGCAACCATGCATTCTCTAAGCACTCAACGCTCCCGTAGAACCAATGAGGATTGTTTGAAGCTTGAAAAGGCCTCAGCAGAGAAATCAGATTCTTTGGTAGCTGTAAGCAATAATCTGGCAGATGAAGTAGAGAAAGAGTTTGGAAGAAGACCTCAAGTGATTCACAACGGTTTTTCCAGTAAGGAAGCTCAAGGCCGTAACGTTAAGTCAGAACTGGGGATAGAGAATAAGATGATTTTTTTCGTTGGACGTCACGCCGAGCAGAAAGGCCTTGAACATCTTCTTTACGGGTTCAAGAAGTTCCTTGAATCTGAGGAGGCTACGTTAGTTCTGGGAGGTGAAGGCCACCTAACAGATTCTCTGAAGAAGTTTGCGGAAATACTGGGTATAGAGGAGGAAGTAATTTTCACAGGATTTATCCCTGACAGCGAGCTAGGTGACTACTACCGGGAAGCGGATGTATTTGTTTCTCCTTCTCTAAGCGAGCCTTTCGGCCTGGCGATTACAGAGGCCCTGGAGCAGGGAACTCCGGTTGTAGCTGCGGACAGCGGCGTATCCGAGATCCTGCCCGAAGGCATGATAATCCAGGTCTCTCCTGACTCAGGCGAGATCAGCGAGGGAATAAGAAAGGCCCTGGACAGAGATATTGAGGAGGTTAAGGGTCGAAGCTGGAGCAGTGTAGCCGAAGAAACAATAGACCTATACAGTAATCTATCCTAAAACAGTGTAATCCTCGAACTCCTTTTTCCTATACAGCCTGTACCCGGATTCTACTTTGATAAGGCCTTCGTAGTTCTCTGTATAGTAACTGGAGCTCTCTCTAGAGCTATCCGGAAGATATATCCTTTCTTCATCGCCTCTTATTACCAGAGCGACTTCCTTGTCCGTGTAAACGTCAAATCGGTATCCTTCCTCGGTTTCTTCCACATGGACGTCCATAAAATGTTATACTGAGGCACAGTTTTTAACGACCGTGGCCGATTTAAATGAGCCTTGGGATACTTGTCTTTATGACGGATCTAACCCTTTCATTCGAGGTCCATCAACCTCACCGCCTGAGAGTTGACGGAGTGAAAGAAGACGCTGACAGCCTGTACGGAAGATACTTTGATGAAAAGATGAACGAGCACTTCTTCAAGGATGTAGCCGAAAACTGTTACTTCCCGGCTACAGAGAGGCTTCTACGGGCGGCCAAGGAGCTGGAAGGAACCGATAACGAGTTAGTGATCAACTTCTCGATCTCCAGCTCCTGGATCGAACAGGCCGAAAAATACCATCCCGAGCTAATCGACATGCTGAACAAGTTCCCGGATGACTCGATAGACTTCATCGGACAGGCCCACTACCACTCTCTAGCGGGCCTGTTCTTCGACAAGGAGGAGTTCCGATGGCAGATCAACAGGCACAGAGATATAATCGAAGAGAAGTTCGGCGTAAGGCCTCAGGTAATGACCAACACCGAACTGATATACCACAACGAGATCGGCCAAGTAGCGGCCGAGGAAGGGTATGAGGGAATATTCACCGAGGGAGCGGAAAGAATTCTCGGTTGGCGCTCCCCGAACTATCCGTACACTCAGCCGGACTTCATGGACGGCGAGAAGAACAGCATACTTCTCAGGAACAGAAAACTGACTGACGACGTCGGCTACCGTTTCTCCGCGGAGTGGTGGAGCGAGTACCCGTTAACCGCGGACAAGTACGCAGCCTGGCTTGACGAGGCAGAAGGCGAGACCATCAACCTCTTCATGGATTACGAGACGTTTGGCGAGCATCACTGGAAAGGCACCGGAATCCTCTGGTTCCTGGAAGATCTTCCGCATGAGATCGCGGATCGTGAAGGCCTTGACTTTGTAAAGGTACGTGAGGCCGCGGATAAAGAGCCTGTGGGAGAGTTTGATGCTTTCGAGTACAACACTGTTTCCTGGGCGGATCAGGAGATGGATGCAAGCGCGTGGCTTGGAAACCCTATGCAGAAAATGCTTTTTGAGAAGCTTCAGGATCTTGAGGAAAAAGTGAAGGAGCTTGACGACGAGGAGGTTCTGGATGTCTGGAGGAAGATGCTGACCTCAGATCACCTGCATCATATCGCCACTAAAACTATGGATGATGGCTCAGTACATAACTATTTCTCGTACTTTGATCATCCTCACGACGGCTTTGCAGTTATCACCGAGCATTTAATGGACTTCCAGCAACAGGT
>JBDGSF010000030.1:0-6686 GCA_042217675.1 Candidatus Nanohaloarchaea archaeon
TTACTGGTGTTTGGTGTAGCCGCATTTGCCGCAGCTTTTGCGGTCTTCGTGTTCTGCTAGGAAGGATCCGCAGCGTGGGCATTTCTCTCCTTCGTAGCTTCCGTCTTCGCTGTATTTTTTGTAGAGTGCTACTGTTTCGTGTTTGCTCATTATATCTTCACCTCTGGTGTGGATTAACCGAGAAAACTAGTTTTCGGCCTGGTTTTCCAGCCATTCAACTAGTGTTTTACGGTTTTTATTGTCTTTCTCTGCTTCGATTGCGGCTTTCCAGTCGACTTCTTCCATGTCCTGGAGTGCGTCTTTGGCTTCTGTAATGGTTCCTGAGACTGCTTCTCGATAGTCTTCGGTTACTTCTACTTCTTCTTCCATGGTATCTTCTTTGAGGTCTTCGCTGTAGTCGAAGTCTTCCAGGACTTTGAGTGTGGCTCTGGAGCTCTGTTTTCCAAAACCGGTGTAGATAGATTCTACCTCGATGTTTTCTGCTTCGATACCGTTTTCTGCCGCTATACGGGATTTTACGTCTTCTTCGCTTGGTGTGGCCTCGTTTTCATGTGTGAGGCCGACCTCTACTTCTCTCCTGTCTAGGAGAGGGTTTTCTCTTACTGCTGTAATTTGTGCTTCCATTAAAAATCGCCCCCGCGATTTTCTTCTTGTCCAGAAATTCTTTGAATCGAAAATTTCTGGAAATTTTCTGCAAAAAGATTCCTTGAATCTTTGATTTCGTACATAGTATTCACGTTTTACTTTACTCTTATTGCGTATCTTCCAGGGGTTTCAATTCCCATTTCCTCTGCGATTTTGGAGTCCTCTGGATTATAGATGACTACCAGGCCGCTCCATGAATCCGATAGGTCGTTGTTTTTGCATACAGGACATTCCTGAGCGTCCTCTACTATTCTGTTACAGTTCTTACATGCACGTTCTGCCATTAAACTCACTTAGAGAGTTTGACTATCTAAGACCGCTTGCAGCGGCCTTCAGTTTTTCCTTGATTTTGTTTAAAGTCTTCATTTTTTACTCTTCACCTTCTTCCTCTTCTTCAGCCTCTTCTTTTTCTTCCTCGTACTGTTCGATCCATTCATCTTTTCCGAGGCCTGGCTGTCTCATTGTCAGGTTGATCTTGTTGGTGTCTTCTTTTCCAAGGCTGACAGCGATTATTCTTGTAGTCACTAGGTCTCCGTTTTCCAGTGTGAACTGGTTTTCCTCTGAGGTGAGCATGTTGTTTTCTTCATCGTAGTTTACGTATTCGTCCATCACCTGGCTGACGTGGCACAGGCCGTCGAAAGGCCCGATACGGATGAATGCACCGAAGTCCGTGACATCTACTACTTCTCCAAAGGTTACCTCGTGGAGCTCTGGCTCGTATACAAGTGCTGAGTATTCTACGTTGTAGTGTACTCCTGCGTCTTCAGGCTCGATTTCTCCGCCTTCTACAGAGTTGACTTCCTCGATTGCGAGGACTACTCCTACTTCAGGATCAATATTTCCTTCTGTTTCTGCTTTAAGGCCATCCGTGACGCTTTCCTTTACGTTCTCTCCCAGGTGTTCTGGGGGAACTCTTACTGAGTCTTTGATCGTTTTTCTTTTGTACATTTGAGACACTACCTCCATTCAGAGGAAAGGGAAGTCTGGAAGGGTATTAGGCCCTTCTTAATCTTCTACCTCTGTGGAACATTTAACAGGTTGACGACAATTTTTAAAACCCTACCGAGGAACGGTTTAGAACCTCCAAATGTGTGCCGCTGCGTATAATGATTACTTCACGGCCTCTATCCAGCAGTCGCTGTTTCAATTCCTTGTCGTTGGTTGCGACCACGAACTCGTCGCTGACATCCACTATAAGGTCGTCTACCTCGCCCCTGCCTTGAGTTTCCAGGACTTCAATATTCTTGTTCTCTATCAGCTGCTCGGCCAGATCCCCATACTTACCTCCTTCTATACTTTTAGCTTCCTCTACTGCATCGTCAAGAGTGTAGAGTTCGTGGAAAGGGTAAAGCCTCTCTATCTCATCGAATATGTCGAATGAGTGCTGGAAGGATGCTACAAGAAAGTTTGTGTCCAGAAGTATTCTTTCCATTACTCTTTCTCAATGATTTTTCCATGGCCTATAAGCCGCCAGCGGGAACCTATTTGACGTGAGATAGCGATTCTATCGCCTTCTTCTGCACATACAGGTACTTTCAGATCGAGCTTGACTTTTTTACCGGCCTGTGTAACGATACCTGCGGATTTAGAGGTTCCTACGTTAAGCATCAACGGCTCGTTTTCTTTTATGTTCTCTATTTCTTTTTCCTGTTCTGATCCAACTGCTCTGTCCATAAGCTCTACTTCCACAGTGATATTCTCTGTGGTGTCTGGCAAGGTACCCTTCTTTCCAAGTATGTTGCCTGAAAGGCCGTCGGATTTTGCCATTGAAGGGTCAAGACCTGTTTCGATCGCGAGGAGGCCTCCAGGAGTTCCTTTATCGACGGGTTGGCCTCCATGCATTATGCTTTTGATCTCTGTCTCTACGGCTCGCCATTTGTCGTCTTGATTGATTCCTGGGCTTAAGACGATCTGGTCTCCGACCTCAAGTTCTCCCTCTATAAGTGATCCGCCGATTACTCCGCCGTGAAGGTCTTCTGGAAGGGTTCCAGGCTTGTTGATGTCGAAGGAGCGTGCTGCCAGCATTTTTCCATCTGCTTCAAGGTCTCTTTCAGGGGTAGGGATTTCTGTGTCGATTGCTTCCAGTACTGCTCCGATATTGATCTCTTGCTGGGCGCTTATAGGAATGATGGGCGCGTCTTCGGCAACGGTGCCTTCAACAAACTCCTTGATCTGTTCATGGTTTTCCCGGGCTTCATCCTCGCTGACAAGATCGATCTTGTTCTGTACGATTACAATGTTCTCCACTCCGATGATATCTAAAGCAGCCAGGTGCTCCCGGGTCTGAGGCTGAGGACATTCTTCGTTAGCAGCTATTACAAGTACTGCGCCATCCATGATTGCTGCGCCAGAGAGAACATTAGCCATCAGTGTTTCATGGCCTGGTGCATCAACAAGAGAAACTGTACGGACAACCTCTCCGTCTTCATCTACGTTGAAATTACCTTCATTGTCTCTGTAGTATGTGATATCTGCGTACCCGATCTTAATGGTAATCCCTTTCTTCAGTTCCTCGGAATGCTCGTCCGTCCACTTACCTGACAGTGCTCTTGTCAAGGTGGTTTTACCATGGTCTACATGACCTACCAGGCCTATATTGGCTTCAGGTATTTGATCGCTCATAGTAAATCATCCTCGGAAACAGTTATAGTTCTCCCGTTGATCTCTACTTCGTAGGTGTTTTCGGTTTCAGGAGATAAACCTGTAAAGAGGTTGGTTAAAGGCCTTGTGTCTTTGACAACTGCCTTTGATCCGCTATAATCTTCGTCTCCTGTGTAGGTGGCGGTATCTCCGGTTTCATACTCCATGAAGAGTGCGGTCTCCAGGCTATCTTTGATACCTATCTGCTCCATGAAGCTCTCTACTCTGTTGCTCTGGTCTTCAAGCTCTGAGAGTGCGGCATCGAGGTAGTACTCGGTGACTAGGCCCATACTGGTTTATTCTTCCTCTTCTTCTAGGATTTCCTCTACGGATTTACTTCCTTCTTCGACAACCCGGGTGTTAAGCTGTTCTATCTGGCCTGATACTGTGCGGCCTCTAACTGATTTCCTCTTCTTTACTCCTTCTTCGTCGGCCTGGATTCCTGATCCCTCCTCAATCAGTACTTTTTCTCTTTCGGAACCTTCGATCGTCTCTCTCATAGGGAAGCCTGCTCTGTCGCTTCCTCCCGTGATTTCGAGTGTGTATCCCGGGACTCCTACTATTCCCCCGTCGATCTCGTCTCCGATTTCTTTTCCAATTAGCTGAGAGTTATCCTCTGTTTCGGTTTGAAATGTTCTGCCGTCCTGTGTTCCAATTGTAATTTTCATTGGTAAGCACCTTGCTCAGTCATTCACAGCATCCCTTCAGAGAGGATGACTGTTCTTTCCGAGCATTATCCAAATAGTAGTAAACTTTTTTGAATCCAGACAACGACCGTAGCAACTTTTTATTCAGACAGTAATACTGTCTTTGTATATGAGGCCTTCCGTGATCTCACAGATACTGGGAAGATTTCTTCAGGTCTTCTCAGTTCTAGCAGCAGTACCGGTCATCATCGCGTTACATTTCGACGAGATGACGATACAGAGCTTTCTACTGGCCTCTGCAATCGGCCTGGTTATCGGAGTTGTTCTCTCACATCTAGGTAAGAAAGACGATCCTACAACCTCTGAAGCACTCTACGCAACAGTGATAGGATGGTTCACAGCTGTTTTTATCGGTGCGGTACCTTTACTGGATTATACCAGCGTTATCAACGCGGTCTTCGAGTCAATGGCCGGTCTTACAACTACAGGGATCTCAATGTTTACAGCTCCTGAAACACTTCCTAAATCGATTCTTTTCTGGAGGGCTTTGATGCAGTGGATAGGAGGCCTTGGAATACTGACATTCTTCATAGCGGTGATCAGGGAGTCAGGAGGGATCTCCCGGAGGCTTTTCTCAGCAGAGGCGCATAAAACTGATCCCGGGTCGATAAGGCCTTCGCTCAAGAAGTCTATTATAGAGCTCTGGAGAGTTTACGGTTTCTTGACAATGCTGGCTATAGGTGTCTATATAGGCCTGGGAATGTCGGTTTTTAACTCGATTGCCCACGCCTTTACCGCTATATCCACGGGAGGTTTTTCCACGACCGGAGCAAGTCTTTCAGCTTTTTCCTCTTCGTTACAGGCTGCCACAGTTGTCTTCATGTTACTGGGAGGGGTCAACTTTGTGCTCCTGTTCAGGTTTTTACGGGCGGACGTCCGACCTCTATGGAAGAACTCGGAGTTCAGGCTTTACATGATGATTTTCCTGGCTGTAACAGGTTTAATGAGTCTTGAGTTGATGGGCGAGGGTCTTTCAGCTTCTGTGGCGCTTCTTCAGTCTTCTTTCACTACGGCTTCGGTAATATCTTCGACAGGTTACTCGACTGTAGGAGTAGCATCTCTCTCAGTTGCGTTACAGGCTATTTTCCTGGGAGTAATGTTTGTAGGAGGTTCTCTAGGTTCTACCGCGGGAGGTATAAAGGTTTTCAGGTTGAAGGCCATGATTGAAATGGTTAAGACCAAGGTGAGATCTTACTCGCTTCCTGAGACCGCTGTGAACGAGCCCAGGATCGATGGAGAGATCCTTTCCAGTTCTGTTGTGAGAACGGTCGCTGTGATCTTCTTTGTGTGGACCTCGGTAATTTTTACCTCAACTATAATTGTTCTGGCTGTTGAGAATATAGGGTTGATGGCTGCTCTGTCTGGAACTGTCTCGGCTGCGGGGAACATGGGCCCGGTTTACATGCCTGGAGAGCAGCTGGTAGCTTTATCACCTGTTACAAAGGCTGTATGGGTGGTCGTGATGCTTGCAGGAAGGCTTGAAATGCTGCCTTTGCTTGCATTATTTAATAAGAGAATTCTCAAAAACAATTAGAGATGTACGTCGTAATCGCAGGAATCAACACATTGTCGAAAAGACTGGTTGACAGACTTGAAGGAAGACACGATGTCGTAGCCATCGATGAGGACGAAGACAAGTGTGAGAGACTTTACTCTTCTTCAGGCGCTACAGTCATTAACAAGCCGCCAACCACGTTATCCGCGCTGGAAGACGCAGGTATTACACAGGCAGACGTACTGATCTCCACACTGAAAGACGACAACCAGAACATGGTAGTATGCTCTCTAGGAAAGAAGTATGGAGTACCAAAGGTGGTTTCCAAACTTGAAGACGAGGAATACTTCGAGGCCTTCCAGATAATCGGTGCTGAAACGATAGGCCATACAGATATACTTCTATCCGAGTTTATATCCTCAGTAGAACACCCTTACCTGGTCAAGCTTGCTAATCTTTCCAATGAAAGAGAGATACTGAAGGCCTCTATAAGAGAGGATTCAGACTTGAAGGGTTCAACGATCGAGGAGTTGAGAAGTATGAAGCACTTCCCTCCAGAATTCCAGCTCACCTCCATAGTTAAGCCTGAGGAAACCCTGAATACTGATCCAGACATCGTGCTCGAGGAAGAGGATCAACTTGTTCTGATAGGTCCGGAAGAAGACAAGGAAAAACTGGATAAATTCTTCCAGAATCAGTGACTACAGTATCTCAACGATTTCTCCTATCTCCTTGCTAGCTCTGTAAAGCTTTGCAGGCCTGTGTGAAACATTCTTTTCTCGTTCCCCTGTTTCTTCAACCAATTCGTGTTTGTGGATCTTCTTCCGGAAGTTTCTTTTATCCAGGTCTCTGTCAAGTATTACCTCGTAAACGTTCTGCAACTGGCTTAAGGTGAATTTTTCGGGAAGCAGAGAAAATACTGCTGTCGAATACTCCAGTTTCCACCTCAGTCTCTTCACAGCGTATTCTATAATGTCTTCGTGGTCGAAACCGAGTTCCGGGAGATCGTAAACCGAGTGCCATTCGATGGCCTCAACATCTTCGGTCTCCTGAAGCTCTACATCTTCGTGGTGTACCAATGCAAAGTATCCGACCGTGATTACCCGGGTACGTGGGTCTCTATCCGGCTCTCCGAACGTGTAAAGCTGTTCCATGTATACGTCGTCGCTGACACCGGTCTTGTTGTGCAGGGTTCTCTC
>JBDGSF010000031.1:0-5243 GCA_042217675.1 Candidatus Nanohaloarchaea archaeon
TCAAACTTCTACTGGACGGTCAAGAAAGCTCTGCTACAGTTATTTTCTCGACGATTATGATGTGGAGTTCAGCCGTGGTTCTCCTGAACGCAGAGGACTGAAGAGTTATAACCTAGTATTTAGCATTCTACTAGGCTCGTTCAGAAGCCGGGGTGTGTTGAGGACTATCAAAACTAGTTCTTCAGGAATTAATGGAAGAGCGTGAAGTGTGTGGTTTATAACTTTTTGAGAGATCTGTCTTTACATGGTTCTGGACAAAATTCATGCGAGACTGGACAGCCTGTTCAAGTCAAAGGAGGAACTTGACCTTCTCAACGGGCCTGTAGGCAAGAACCTGTTCTATCTCTCACTACCTGTTATAGTGATCAACCTGTTGCAGACTGCCTATAACCTGGCAGACGCCTTCTGGCTAGGCCAGTACAGTAATAACGCGTTAGAGGCTATTACGTATGCATTTCCTCTGGTATTTTTCCTTATCTCTCTTGGCATGGGTCTTGCAGTAGCAGGCAGCGTACTTGTAGCCCAGAACGAAGGCTCCGGTAACAGCAAGAGACGTAACTATGCGGCCTCTCAAACTGTGGCTTTTGCAGGAGTTGCCTCGATAATCATAGGAATAATTGGCTTTATTTTCTCGGGTGCATTGGCAGGTATAATGGCTGAAGGCACGGTAGCTGTACTGACCGCAAACTACCTGAAAGTGATCTCGTTAGGTCTTTTCTCAATGTTTGGCTTCCTGGTATTCCAGTCTCTGATGAGAGGATTCGGAGATACAGTTACACCTATGATAATCATGGGGGCAACAGTAATTCTAAACATAATCATTGATCCGATCCTTATTTACGGCCTCGGTATTGTACCAGAACTGGGCGTGACCGGAGCAGCAGTAGCAACTATTTCATCCCGTATACTTGCCTTAACAGCAGGAATGTGGATACTGTTCACAGGCAGAAAAGGAATTGAAGTTTCCCTAAACCAGATGCGTCCAGACCTTGAATTCCTTAAGAAGATGCTTTCAATAGGTCTACCTGCATCAGCAGAAGGAACAGGCAGATCGATCTCCGTAAACGCACTGGTAGCAGTTGTCGGAGCACTTTTCTCAGGGAATGTTGTAGCAGGATATGGAATAGGAGTTAGAGTATTCTCCATGATATTTCTGCCAGCTATGGCTGTAGGTAGAGGTGTAGAATCAATTACAGGTCAGAACCTGGGCGCAGAAAACTACGAAAGAGCAGCAGAAACCGCCAGAGACGGAGCAAAATATACTTTCCTCATACTCTCAGGCCTTGGAATAATCACATTCACTTTCGCAAGGCCGATAGCCTCTGTATTCACGAAAAGCCCTGAAATCGCATCTGTAGGCGCAGAGTTCCTCCGGTACGTATCATTCAGCTTTGGCTTCATAGGAGTTCTCAGAAGCTACAACGGAAGCTTCCGGGGCGCAGGAAAAACAGTGACAGCAGCAGTAATCTCGGTTGCGACTCTAGGCCTCATCAGATTACCGATCGCATACATTGGTGCATTAAAGATCGGTACAAAAGGCCTCTGGATAGCATTTTTCACATCCAACATACTTGGAGCTTTGATAGCCTATACATGGTACCAGAGAGGCACATGGAAACAGAGTCTTACAAATGAGAGAAAGGCTAAAGGAGAAGTCGCTGAAGAAACAGAAGGATTTGGAGACACTGTTGCAAGGATCTCACGACAAGTACTTGAAGCCCTGAACATCCACATCTAAAAATCTCCTGCACACAATCCCAGATATGAACCCGGAAAACATCAGAAACGATTTTCCTATCTTCCAGGAAAGACCTGAACTGCACTATCTTGACAACGCAGCCACCACTCAGAAACCTGAGACAGTGATTAAACAGATAGAGCGATTCTACAGTGAGAAGAATTCAAACGTGGGCAGAGGCCTTTACCGGCTCAGCCAGGAATCGACCAAGGCCTACCAAAACGCAAGGCGAACTGTAGCGGACTTTGTGAATGCAAAGCCTTCAGAGATCGTGTTTGTCAGAAACACAACTGAGGCCTTGAACCTGGTCTCCGAATCACTTGATGTTAAGGGAGATGTAGTAACCGGTAAAATGGCGCATCACTCGGAACAACTGCCTTTAAGAAGAACCGGTAAGGAGATAAAGTACATAGAAACTGAAGAAGGCAGATTAAGCATTGAATCCGCTAGAAAGAAGATAGATAACGATACAGGCCTTGTCTCGATCTCACATATGTCGAACGTATTCGGAGCAGAGAACCCTGTAGACGAGATAATTGAGATTGCCAAGGCGCACAATGCTATCGTTCTCCTGGACGGCGCACAGTCGGTACCAAGAATGCCTGTTGATGTGCAGGAGCTGGACGTAGATCTCATGGCTTTCTCAGGTCACAAAATGCTTGGCCCCTCCGGCATAGGAGTTCTCTATGGTAAGAAACATGTGCTGGAAAGCATGGAGCCCTACCAGGTAGGGGGAGGAATGATCAAGTCAGTAAGCAAGGAGTCCGCAAGCTGGGAGGACCCCCCGGAAAAATTCGAGGCCGGGACCCCAAACATAGCAGGTGCAGTAGGCCTCGGTGCTGCGGTAGACTACCTCAACCAGCTGGACATGGAAGAGGTGAAGCAGCACGACATTGAATTAACCAGTAAAATGATTGAAGGCCTGGAAGAGATTGAAGGTATCGAGGTTCTTTCTCCTGAAGGAGCAAGCCTGGTATCTTTCACAGCTGACTGGGCGCATCCGCATGACGTCGCAGAGGTTTTGAACCAGCATGAGGTCGCTGTGAGGGCCGGCCATCACTGCGCACAGCCGCAGATGGAGGAACTTGACATAAACGGCAGCACCCGGGCATCACCTTACATCTACAATACTGAAGAAGACGTGGAAAAATTCCTGGAAGGCGTTAGAGAAGCAAAAGAGGTCTTCAAGAGGTAGTCGATAATGTACAGAGAAGAAATACTGGACCACTACAAGAGGCCTCGTAACGAAGGGTCTCTGGATACAGAGTATGAGGCTGAAGGAGATAATTCCAGCTGCGGGGATAAGACCACAATATACATGGACATTGAAGACGGCCTGATTCAGGAAATAAAGCATAAGACCGATGGATGCGCCATTTCAACGGCCTCAACTAGCATTCTATCTAAGGAACTTGTCGGCATGGAAGTAGAAGAAGTCAAAGACCTGGAAACCGAATGGATACAGGACAAACTCGGTATAGAGCTCTCACCGATGCGGGTGAAATGTGCCGCCCTCCCACTCAAAACCGTACAGGAAGCGCTGGAGGATAAAAAATAATGAGGAAAGAAGATGAGATAGAGGATAAGGCCTCAGAGTTTTTCAACGACGTGAATCCTGCCCATGACTGGAACCACGTTAAGAGAGTCCAAAATTTGGCGGAGAAGCTTGCTGTAGAAGAAGACGCAGACCTGGACGTTGTTAAGGCCTCTGCGCTTCTACACGATATCGGCAGGGAAAAAGAGGACGACGGCGAAATCAGTAACCATGCCAAGTGGGGAGCTAAAAAGGCTGAGGAGATTCTTGAAGGCCTTGGCTTTGAAGATGAGTTTATAGGGAAAGTTCAGCACTGTATTCGGAGTCATCGTTATTCGAAGAGCCCTGAGCCTGAGAGTCTGGAGGCCAAGGTTTTGAGCGATGCGGATAACCTTGATGCTTTAGGTGCTGTCGGAGTCGCAAGGACGTTCACCTACGGCGGAGAGCACAGAAGTGTTATAGCCGACCCTGGGCTACCTGTAGAAGCCGACGATTCAGCCAGTGGAGAGACCTCTCTGAACCATCTGCAGAAAAAGATCCTGAACCTGAAAGACAGGATGTACACAGAGTCAGGCCTTGAAACAGCAGTTGAGAGACACAAATACGTTGAAAGTTTCGTGGAAAGATTCAAGGAAGAGATGGTAGGCCGAAAGTGACCTGTCTTATTAAGAAGTTTTAGGCCTACCTAAAAAGTATGACGTTAGAAGTTGAAAATTTGGAAGTTTCCGTTGAAGACGAGGACATTGTAAAAGGCATCTCTCTAGAAGTAGAACCCGGTGAGATCCATGCAATTATGGGACCTAACGGGTCTGGAAAATCCACGCTCTGCAAATCCTTGATGGGTAATCCCGAGTACAGTATTGACTCCGGCAAGATAGAACTTGATGGAGAAGACGTTACCGGAATGGAGACTGATGAGCGAGCGCGTAGAGGCCTTTTCCTGGGATTCCAGTATCCTGCAGAGATTTCGGGTATCGCTGTTTCAGAGTTTCTTAAGGAAGCAGTGGACACGAGAAGGGAGAGCCCTATGTCTCAGAGCGAGTTCAACGAACTTCTTAGAGACAAGCTTGAGCTGCTTAACATGGATGAGGACTATGCCAGAAGGAATCTTAACGAAGGTTTCTCAGGCGGAGAGAAGAAAAAGAACGAGATCCTGCAGATGGCAGTTCTTCAGCCTAAATACGCAGTGCTGGATGAAATTGACTCTGGTCTCGACATCGACGCCCTGAAGACTGTAGCGAAGGGAATTAACAAGCTCGCAGATGAAGACCAAGGCATACTTATGATTACGCATTACCAGAGAATCCTGGACTATATAGAACCTGATCACGTCCACGTAATGGTTGACGGAGAGATAGTAGAAAGTGGAGGCCCTGAACTAGCCGAGAAACTGGAAGAAGAAGGGTATGACTGGGCCAGGAAGCTGTAGTGTCTCTTAGCTGACATTTCTACGACCTCTCCTTCAAAATATATAACTATTCATCTCCAAACAGTGGTTACAATGGCATGGCATGATCAGAGTCCAGGCAGTATAGCCGACTTAGTAAACGAGGAACTATCTCCAGAATATGCTTTGAGTCGAAATCCGGAACGGATAGATAAGAATTCAGAGTACGGAGGACAGGTAACTCTCGACACCGAATTCTTGCAGGAGACGCATGCAATTTTAGAATACCTCTTTGATGATGTGCAGAGAGGAGGGTCAAGAGTTCAAAAAAGTCCTTACAGCAGGGAGAACCAGCTGATGATAACAGATGGCGAGGAAGAGTACCTTGCCAAGGTGTCAGCCTTCGAATCCAGTACAGGAGATATGAATAGAATGATTGAAGTCTACGACCCAGGCATGGATAACTTCCCCTGGACCCAGTAAAGCCCACGAAAATTACTTCACTCGCATCTTAAGGAATAAATGGTCTTTTTCATAGGGTTCAAGCCTTGTAGCGTCGATAATTTCGAACATTTCTTCAAGTT
>JBDGSF010000032.1:0-1788 GCA_042217675.1 Candidatus Nanohaloarchaea archaeon
GAAGTCTTTCTCTGCTTTTGGAGGGTGTGCTCTGCGTCCGCCACGTGTGTTCGGTGCTTCGGCTCCTTCTCCGTAGATCTGCATGCCTCTTCTTACTGTGATTTTACGTGGTACTCGGGACATGCCTTTTCCTTTCTGGCCTCTGTAAGCGTTCTGTCTCTTCTTCCAGTAGGTTACATGCTTGTTACCTGCTTCTGGGTCTGCGCCGTAGGCCTGTCTTTTCTTGGATTTGATTGAGAGAGTTGCTCTCTTGACGAGGTCGTCTCTCACTCTTTCCGTGAACTGAATTGGTAGATTCATCTGAAAACACCTCTGGTGTTTTCTGTGATGGCTGAAAACGAAGTTCTCCGAACTTCTTGGAGAATATTCGTTTTCGAATCTTCGAATCTTGTATTTTCGCTCATTCTGTTCATTTTTCTTCACCCTCTATTGGTCAACGTAAGTAATTTCTGGTGTTCCTGGTTTTCCGTCTTCTCTGATAGCTGTTCGAAGCCTGATCAGTCTCTCTGATGGGCCTGGTACTGAGCCTTTGATTATAATGTAGTTGGACTGTACTTCTCCGTAGTTCTTGAATCCTCCGTCTCTCTGTACGTCTTCCGGATCTTCTCCATGGCTGAGGATTCTCTTGTTGAGTTCTGTCCTGTTGTTGAATCCTTGCTGGCCTGGCAGTGGTACTTTCCATGAAAGTGTGTCAGGGTGCCATGGGCCTACGTTTCCGGCCTTTCTTCGTTTCTTCTGTGTTTTGTGGCCGAGTTTCTTGATTCCGTATCTCTGGACTGGTCCTTCCATTCCTTTTCCTTTGGTTACTGCCACGACATCCGAGTACTCTCCTTCTTCGAATACCTGGTCGAATTCGATCTGTTTTCCGATCATCTCTTCTGCGTATTCGAGCTGTTCCTCTACTGATCCTCCGATTCCTAGCTCGAAGTTTTCGGCCTTCTTCTTGCTGAGTCCTGCCTGGTTTGGCTGTGTGTGGACCAGCAGTCTGACATCTGTAATCTTATCTGCGTTTTCTTTGGCCTTCTCCAGGTTCTCCATGTTTCCTTCTTTTGGTACATCGACTGCTCTCTGGAGTTCTGGTGCTGGAGATTCTGTCCAGGCCTCTGTAAATACTTCCTTACCTGAGTTTACGTCGTGTGTGTAGAAGCGTGCTCCGTATACTCTGAGCGGAGGCGCTTCCAGTATTGTTACTGCTTCGGCTACTTCCTGTCCCTGTGTTGCTCCTTCTGTGTCGTCTATCATCATTACTCTGGACATTCCTACTTTGTAGCCTGCGAAGCCTAACGGTTTTAGCTCGTCTGTTTCCTCCCAGTTATCGATGTCTGGGTAGATTCTTTCTGCTCGGACCTTGGGCTTGAATCCCAGTGATCCGCTTCTTGATCGGTTCTTCTGTGACATTGTTTGGTTTCAACTCCAATAGGCCTCTCATATTACTAGAGGCATTGGTTATGAATTTACACCTAGCAACGGCTAGATGGCAAATATTTCAGCACCAGAGGCCTCCCCTACAAGTGAAGGCTTGTCCTTCCAAAGAAAGACTCTGGAAGGTATAACTGAAACAGAAGACAAACTTTATAAATAAGGTTGAAATGGAGTCTAGTTTTTATCTTCGATAATATCCCGGGAAACCTCTACGAACTTCTCCGCTTTCTCTAGTATCTCCTCAGCCTCTTTCCTGGTAACTTCCGTGTTAGTGTAGTCTACATCTTCTCTTCTATCTTGAATCCTAGAAAATTCCCTGAGTAACTGTTTATCTATTCTTCCCCTAAACAGGTTTCCAAGCTCAGA
>JBDGSF010000032.1:1888-4398 GCA_042217675.1 Candidatus Nanohaloarchaea archaeon
GACTTGAGCATACTTTAGTTTCTCTTCTGCCAGATTCATCAAGTCCTCCTGTTCTGTCACATCTTCACACCTTGTTCTGCTACTTCTTGATGGAAGGAGTATCCTTCCTCTTTTTTCTCTTGGAACTCTTCAGCATTCATCAGTTTAGGAGAGAAGAACAGGCCTTTCTCCTCAAAGTACTTGCCTGTCAGTTCTCCAGCTCGATCCCTGTCCTCTTTCCTGGCCTCGTCATTTAGAAGAACCAGGATATCTATATCGCTTCCTGGCACATAGTCATCGCGGGCGTAGGATCCAAAAAGCATAATCTCGCTGATTCTATCTCCAAAACTGTCTCTTACCTCATCTACAAAATCCTGAATATCTTCTTCAGATGCAAGAGACATGGTAATACATTGGAGCTGGAAACGGTTAAAATCTTTCCATTCTACACAGATCAATCCTCTAGATCAACAGTTTCTTCCTGATCTTTCAGATGTGGATCTCCAGAAACCAGTCTAAGGCCTTCCTCTCTTGCTGTCGCGAGAATAACTGCATCCGCCAACCCGAAGTCAGATTGGGTTTCTCTCTCCTCGGCTTTTATTTTTCCAGCTCTCTCGCCTACATCCTCATCTATTTCAACCACATCACTTTTCTTTACAGCTATAAAGGCCTTTAGTTCTTCCCACGACATATCTATTGTAATTCTACCGCTGTTATACAGGTCTGAGAGCTCTGCTATGGTCTGTACCGATGTATAACACTTTTCATCTTCAATTACTTCATCAACTCTATCTGCCGCCTTTCCACCTTCTAGATATTCAATCCAGGCCCACGTATCCAGGAGGTAACCTTTCATCGCTCTTCGACATACCTCTCAGATCTATCTCTTCTCTCACGTACATCGGCCTTGTCAACCTTTAATTTAGCCTTACCCTTTAGAGAGTCAGGAACATCGAGCTCCTGCTCAGTGACCTCTCTAAGTAAGACGTCAAAGCTGCTGGACCCTCTTTCCTCCTTCAGTTTTTTCAGCAACCTATGTGTTTCATCGCTCACAGTTACAGTCGTAGCCATAGCAATTATAATTACTAATTACAATTAAATAGGTTTCGGATAAAAGAAACCCTGCCAGAACACAGGCAAATTCAACCCTTTATATTCACTATAGGCCTCATCTTCGCTACTTTCTGTCCTATTCCAAGCTCATCGCTGACCTTAATTACCTCGTCGATATCCTTGTAGACTCCGGGAGCCTCCTCCGCAATCGTTGAGCCTGAGGCTGCTTTGACGAATATCTGGTCTCTCTTAAGTTCGGCCTGGACGTCTTCTCCCCAGTAATCCTGTTTGGCCTGTGTTCTCGACATGAGTCTTCCGGCGCCGTGAGCTGTGGAGCCGAAGCTGATTTCCAGGGATTCCTGGCCTCCGGATAGTATGTAGCTCGCGGTTCCCATGCTTCCAGGTATCAGGACTGGCTGGCCTACATCTCTGTAGACTTCCGGTACTTCAGGCCTTCCCGCCGGCATCGCCCTGGTCGCTCCTTTTCTGTGTACGAGAAGTTCTTTCTCCTCTCCGTCGACTTTGTGGGTTTCCTCCTTCGCGATATTGTGTGAGACATCGTAGAGAAGCTCTGTCTCGACATCTTCATAGATAGTGTCCAGACATTCTCTTACGCCCTGAGTGATTGCCTGACGGTTCGCCCAGGCATAGTTTGCGGCGGCATACATCGCCTTCTTGTAGTCCTGCGCAAGATCATCCTGGATCGGAGCATAGATCAACTCCTTGTCAGGAATCTCCTCCACAATCTCAGGGTACTCCTTCTCAAACTTTCTCAGGTAATTAGTACAGGTCTGATGCCCAAGGCCTCTGCTCCCGGAGTGAATCATAACCACTATTTGATCCTCTTCCAATCCATAGGCCTCCGCCTTTTCATCGTTGTAGATCTCTCCAACACGCTGTATCTCCAGGAAGTGGTTTCCGCTACCGAGGCTTCCTACCTGTTTGAGGCCTCTCTTCTTCGCTTCTTCAGGAATCTTATCTGGATCGCCGGGAAGCCTTCCTTCCTCCTCACATCTCCTGATATCGGATTCCTTAGCGTGGCCGTTCTCCAGCATCCATTCAGCACCTTTCTCAAGTATCTCCTCTAAATCCTCTCTATCAGTATCGATGTAGCCTCCCTTCCCGAGGCCTACCGGAATCTTATTGTAGAGAATGTTAACTAGTTGCTGCTCTCTTCCCTTCACGTCTTCATAACTGAGATCTGTTTTAAGCACCCTGATGCCGCAATTCAGGTCGTAGCCGATGCCTCCGGGACTTATAACGCCTTCTTCTTTGTTTACTGCTGCGACTCCGCCGATTGGGAAGCCGTAGCCCTGATGGCCGTCAGGCATGACGATTGAGTATTTTTCAAGGCCTGGCAGGGCTGCTACGTTCTTTATCTGTTCCAGTGTGTCGTCCTGTCTGATTTCGTTGAGAAGTTCTTCATTGGCGTAGACTCTGGCCGGTTTGTTCATCTGGCCTTCCTGTGGGATCTCGTA
>JBDGSF010000033.1:0-3763 GCA_042217675.1 Candidatus Nanohaloarchaea archaeon
GCCGGGATGGCAGAGTAGTTATGCGACCGCCTGCAGAGCGGTTTACCTGGGTGCAAATCCCAGTCCCGGCTTCCCACCGTTCTATTTTAATTCAAGTAGTCGAAACTCGTTGACATGGAGATCAGGAAAGCCGGGAAAGAAGATGCAGAACTGATCGTGGACGAACTGTGGAGGCCTCTGGCAGAGGAAATGGCTGAGTACTCGGACTACAACGAGTTGAAGGACGATATACGGAAACAGGCTCTTGAGTACCGTGAGGAAAAGCTGGGAGATCAGGAGTACAGCATCTTCATAGCGGAGACGGATGGAGAGGCCGCAGGTTTTGCAGCTGCACAGGTCAAGGAATCCAACCCGGTTTTCAGGAAAGGAAGCTACGTGGAACTGGAGGAGCTTTACGTCAAGGAAGAGTTCCGCAGACAGGATATCGCCAGGAAGCTTGTAGACAGGGTTTACGACTTCGCCCAGGAAAGAGGATGTAAAACAGTTGAACTATACGTGAACGTCCGGAACGCTCCTGCAAGACAGCTTTACGCAGATATGGAGTTTCAGGAGGAAAGAATCAAGATGATCAAGGAAGTTGAAGAAGATGAAAAGAATTGAAAGACTTGAAACCCGCGATTTCGAGGATAACGCACTTCTTAACTGGATGAAGGTGTTCTCCACAGGTAAAACAGTCAAAAACATTCTATCGGTATCCCTGGCCAGGTACCTTCCTTTAAGGCCTAAAAATATTGTTCTGCGTTCTGCAGGAGTCGAGCTAGGTGAAAACGTTGGAATCGGGTTCGAGGCCACATTCGATATTTTCAGGCCTGATCTTATCTCTGTAGGCGACAACACCACGATCGGTTACGACGCCACGATTCTAACCCATGAGACAACACGTGAAGAGTTCAGGGTTGGGCCTGTTGAAATCGGGGACAACGTCTTGATAGGTGCCAGAACCACTATACTTCCCGGGGTCAAGATCGGGGATAACGCCAGGGTTTCAGCTCATTCACTTGTTAACAGGGATGTCGAGGAAGGAGAGTTCGTCGGAGGAGTACCTGTAGAACAGATACAGAGCGATCGAGAAAAAACTGAGTAGGAAAGCAGCAACCATCGCAGGCCCTGTATCCGAAGTGTAAAGCCGGGTATGGATGCCCAGGGTGTAATCAACCAGATCGTTCAACAGGAACCATGAACCTGCTACCGCCAAAGTTCTCAACCCCGGATCCGAATACTTCAGGATCAGGAAGGCCTGCAAAGCCATTCCTATGTGTGATAGAAGCATGAACAGGTACATCGGCAGAGGATTACCGGTGTAGAAAATATTTGAGTAGTAGATGAGGACGAACACTGTCCAGAGGCCGTACTTCAGGTTTCCAATGAACGCAAGCGAGTCTACTACTTCGGAGGGTTTCTCCTTGAGGAAGAGGATCAGTGAGATAGAGATCAGTAACGTGGCGATCGGCGAGTCCGGTATGAAAGGCCACAGAAAAACCGGGTTGGCAGAGAGCTGGTCAGTATAGTAGTAGAAGCCGAAGACTGTCCCCAGCAGGTTTACAGTTGTGAGGACCAGAACCGGTTTTCTCTCAAGCAGTTTATCCGTGATTTTCTCGAGGTCCATGAACCCGGTTTTTTCGGGCAAGCTTATTGAATTTTCCTGATTGAAAGATGTGTTATGGAAGACCTGAGGCAGGAGTCCACGACCGCAGTACCGTACAACCCGGAGAAAGAGAAGTTTTTACTGGTTAGACGAGCCGATGACTACAGCAGGAACCCCGGTCTCTGGGAGTTTCCCGGCGGGATACTGGAGGATGAAACCCCGAAGGAGTCGGCTTTCAGAGAACTTAAGGAGGAGACAGGCCTTGCCGGTGAACTGGTTAGAAGCGGTGACCCTGTCAGGCTTGAACTGGATGTCGGCCCGGTAAACGTTTACCCGTTTCTTGTGAAGGTTGAAGGAGAACCGGAGCTCTCCCACGAGCACTCGGATTATCAATGGATAGGGATCGACGAGCTGGACAGCTTCGACACTATTGAAGGCCTTGAGAAAGAGTTGAAGTCGCTAGGCCTGAAGTAAAAAAGGATGGAACCAGAAACTTGTTTGTATGACCGACAGCTTCAAAGTCCGGTTGAAGGCCTTGATCACCTACAGATCCGATATAATGCTGGAGGACTCCAGGCTTCCAGTGGTAGAGCTTGAACACGGAGAGGAGATAGAGAAAGCCCTGAAGGAAGGCCTTGAACCTGATGTCGATGTCCACCAGATCATCACCGTGGAAAACCAGGAGGAAGCGCTTGAAATACTGGTTCACTGCGAATCCGGGGACCGGGAGAAAGGAGACTGGGCCTCGCCTGAAGAAGTCAGGGAAACCGTTGACGACGAAGTCCTTGAGAAAGAGGAGTCAGAGAAGTTTCTGGAGAAACTGGAGAAAGCTCCTTTCTAGGCACCTACCAGTTCCTCTATCTCGTTTTCAAGTTCTTTTCTCCTGTTCTCCAGCTCTTTAATTCTCTGTTCCCTGTCTTCAAGCTCTTCACGGGCCTCTTCCAGTTTTCTTTCAAGCTCTTCCTCTTCCCTCTCCAGTTCCTTCTTTCTATCTTTGTAGTCATGATCATTGATCCGGTCTTCCAGAAGGCCTATCCTTTCCTGTAAATCCTCCAGTTTATCTTTCTTCTTCGAGAACTTTTTGAAGTAGCTGACTCCCTGAAGAAGCTGTTGACGCGTGGTGCTTCCGAGAAAGTCTCCCTCCACGGATTTCTCAACGGCCTCAGCTGCTTCCTCGACTACCTCGGAACTGTAATCCAGTATTTCCTGTTTCTCTCCATCTCTTATCTTCCTCAAAGCTTCCGAGCCCTTACTGGAGACCTTGGAGACCTTGCCTTCGTGAAGCATCTTTTTGAGGCCTCTCTCCATTCTACCCATTGATCTACCTATCTCGTTCAGTATCTCGTTTCTCTCT
Source organism: Candidatus Nanohaloarchaea archaeon (assembly GCA_042217675.1). Taxonomy (GTDB): domain Archaea; phylum Nanohalarchaeota; class Nanosalinia; order Nanosalinales; family Nanosalinaceae; genus Nanohalovita. The sequence continues at coordinate 2,940 of JBDGSF010000033.1, forward strand.
TCCCGGGCCTTTTCCAGCTCCTCTTTCTTCTGCATGTAATCGCTGTAGACATCGCTGTCCTCAAGGTTATCTACTTCACTTCTTTTCTCCTCCAGTCTCTCCTCAAGTTCCTCCACGCTGCTCTCCTCTTCTTTCAGCGACTGGATATCTTCTTTCAGGCCCTCGTATTCCTGTAACCTGTCCTCTATTTTCTCCAGGTCTTTTTTGACAGAGTAGTCTCGTTGTAGGAATTCCTCGATGCTGTCGCGTATACCGTTCAGTTCTTTCAGGCTGCTGGAGAACTCGTCCGCGACCCCTGTCTCATCAAGTACGGCTCTCTGCTTCTGGCTCATGGAGTTGAACTCTTCAAGCATCTCATCGAGATCGGAGTGAAGCTTTTCAACGTCTTCAGAGACTTGAAGGCCTTCCAGAAGCCTTACCCTCCTGTCAGCGAAGTTCTCGATATTGTCCTCTACTATCGCCCTGTCCTTGAAGTCGTCGAAATCCCTGACCTCTTCAAGATCCGACCTCAGGTTTTCCACAGCCGACTTCACGTCCTCCCTGAATCTCTCAGATCTTTTCTCTACTTTTTCAAGCTCTCTTCCATGGTTCTCCCGGAAGACCTGGTCAGCATTCTCCACGTCCTCCAGCTCCACTTCCTGCTCGCCAAGCCAGTCCTTCAACCGGTCCAGAACACTCATGAATAAGAAAGTACTCTCCCAGTCTTAAGACTCTACTTATCTACCGGTCACGGATAACCGTGGTAGGCTTGCTTCCGACCGCTCCCGCAATCGCCATATCCGCCAGGAACGCCAACAGGAAATGCCACCACAGGCCCGGCAACG